>JAUWZR010000140.1 GCA_030615235.1 Promethearchaeota archaeon | reverse complement strand
TCTCACATTTGTATAATTTTATAAGTTACAAAAATATTTAGAGCGTAGAAACACAAATGGTTGAATATTCTCAAATATTACAAAATCTCGAGTTTATTAACATTAGTAATGATGAATTTACCATATTTGAATGGAAACCGCCAAGATCGTACAAAAGTTTTATATTAGACTTGAATATTGTTAAGCAGAATCCTGTAAGTAATATTTTTTTCCATATTTTCAAGGGTAACATGAAAATTGTACATATTCGAATAAATGATTTAATATATACAGCAGGTTCTACTAATCAAGTTCAGTTCCAATTGCTTGAAGCTTTAATAGAAAAAGTGAGCATAGAATTTAATATAAAATATGATGTTGAGTCATATATCACATATGGTAATTTTTCTACAACACAGTTTAATTCATTTAATAAAAATATTGAAGATATTATTGCGGGTTTTAATGAACTTGGCACAGTAAGAGAGCTGAAGGTGCCCTGTATGGTGTGTAATACTGTACTTCCTATCATCGTAAAGAAGAGTTTTATAGAAAACGCCGAATCTTACCCCGTACCTCTTGTTTATACTCATAATGGTCATGCGATTCTTTGTTTCATTGATAAAAATTACGATGTTAGGGGTGTAGAGTTAGTTAACATTACCGGATGATTTGTTCTGATATTAAAATAGATAACTCCAGAATATTAATCTAATTCCATTCAATATAGAATTAAAAAATGGGTATCCTTACCGATAAAAATGGCACAAGAAAAAAGACTAGAGGAAGAAGTTTTTTTTGAAGATATTATTAAAAAGACGAAAACAGGTGTAACTTTTCCAAAAGAACTTAGAGAATCCTTATTCAATGAAGAGATAGAAACATTCTTCAAAATAATAGTTCCAAAAGAAAAAGATAGGATTATTTTAAAATTATTAACAGAGGAAGAGGCAAAAAGTCAAATTGCAAAAGTAAAAGAATCACAACCAAAAACTCCTAAAAAAATTTCTTCCAAAACCGAAGACACGAAAACATCAAAAATGTTTGCTCCGAATTGGGCTGAATATTTCATCTACGAATTTAAAAATAGAGAAAAGATTCAACCAATTTTAGAATCAGCATTTTATAAATTCGCAGAAACTCCAATTAATTTGGAGGATGCTATGGGAAGGATTAAATATGCTTTAGTATCGTTCTTATCGGGAACTAAAACTGAAAATGCTAAGCTATACTTTTCTGTTATCAAACTACTAATTGACATCGTAGAAAGATTTGATCAACCTAATCTAATTGATTGGATATTCGAAAAAATTGTCCCTAATATTGAAAGTAAATTTCTTTACGAACAAGCATTTCTTGAACTTTTAGAAGTGAGTTTGAAACTTAAACGTTACGAAAAAGCGGAACTCTTTATATTCCATGTATTAAAGAATATCGATGAGTATCCCCGTTCAGAGCTCTACAACATTTTTAATTCCTTTAAACAATTAGTTAAAAAAGTGCGTTTTATTGAAAGGACGGATAAGATCGATCTTTTACTGAAAGAGAAATTAATGGAATATGGGGAAGGAGTAGAGGATAGCGATTATAAAATCCAGATTGTTGAATTTTTAGAAGATTTAAACTATATCGAGCTTGCTTATGGTCTTGCTAAGGCCATACAAAAAGGTTTACCTGCAGATAGTGTTAAGGTTAGCGAGATACGTAGAATAGTTAAAAGATTATATACCGCTCCAATTACAGAAGATAAAATCAATTAGAGTTAAGACTTATTTTAAATTTTTTATCATTCAACTATCTTCGTCAAAGTTATCAGAATCATCATTTTTGAGTTCTTTTATTTTCTCTTCTGCCCTCTCAAGTTCGCTTTCCAAGATTCTTTGTTCTTTTTCCTCGATTTTTTTCTGATGTAATTCAATTTCTACATTAGATAGTTCTGTTTCTTTTTCAAGTAATTCTTCTTTTAGTTTTAAAGCTTTTTCTTTTTCTTGAATAGCCATCTCTTCAATTTCTCGTTCTTTGAATTCCAACTCTAATTTCTTCTTCTTTAATTCTAACTCTTTTTTTTTTAGTTCGATTTCCTTATCTATGATGTCAGATTCTTCCTTTTTCAATTGCTTTTTAACCTTTTTAGGCAGGATATCTAATCCAGAATCTACTGTAGTTTCTTGTTCGAGAATTTCTTCTTTAAGTTTTAGTGTTATTTCTTTTTCTTGGATTATTTTTTCTTCTAATTCTTTTTCTTTTTCTTCCAATTCTAATTTTTTTTTCTTAATTTCAATTTCTTTCTTCTTTAATTCTAATTCCTTATCAAATATTTCAGTTTCTTCCTTTTCTAATGTAGTCTCATCCAATGTTGCTTCTTTCTGGCTTTCTTCAACTAACTCATCAATTTTTTCAACGGTAACTACTGATTTTAGCACAGTATCTACAGCAGTCTTCAAATCTTCATTCTCTGGATGTTCTTTAACAAAGTTATTAACTGATTTTGTAATTAAAGAGGGGTGTTTTCGGCCAATTGTTATTAGCGCTTGGATGGCTTTCTCGATTACAAAATCTTTTTCGTCTGCTAGAGTAAGCACGATCTTGTTAACTAGTGATTCATCTTCAATATCGGTTTCTCCTCCTGCCATAAAAATTATAAGCTGTAAGTCTGCCTCTCGAACATTTGGGTCATGAGAATCTAATAAATCTTCACTATGGGGGAGAAACAAATCGCATTCATTTTCGCAAAGTGTTTTCAAAAGTAATAAAAATGAATATCGAAGGACAGAATCACGCTTTGAGAGATTTTCTAGTAATGAAGGAATATCTATAACGAGTTGCTCTATTAAAAATCTTAATACTGTCCTCCCTCCATTAAGGGACAATAACATTTCGATAATGTTCTCTAGCCTGTCCAAATAATTATCTTGATTCGAATCTCCGAGATATAAGGCAATTATTTTAACTGCGTCATCTATTCTACCATCATTTACAAAATCTTTAATTTTAACTATTTCAGGATTATCTTGGTTACTTTCATTCATTTTTACTTAACCTTCTTATTGTTTTATCTTAATTTTAAATATATAATACATAGAAATCATTATACAAACGAAATAGGATGTTAAACACTAAACGTAAATCTCGGTATCGGAGCATAACGCTTGAAATACTATTCTTCTGATTTTCTGCTTTTACACTTATACTTAGTTTTATCGCCAAATTTTGCTTTCCGTCAATAAAAATGTTAATTTCTTTACAGAATTGGCTTAAAGCGTCTAAATCGCTAGGAAAATCGTTCCAAATGTAGGTATCTCGTTTAGAATCCTCATCTTTTGGCATTTCATTGCTGATGGAAGAAAGTGTGTCTTTTGGAATAATTATTGTAATCTCTACACATTCTTCCGGAATAAACTTTAACTTAACCTCAGGAAAATATATTTGGGAAAAGAGTTTACATAACCCAAATAAAAGTTTCAAATCTGTTATATTTTCTCTATTTGCATTGCATAAAGCGTATTTCTCGTTTATGAAGCAAACATGGATTTTATCATCATATTTAAATATCATAAACTCATGGTCTTTAGTTAGAAGATAACGAAAATTCTCGTCCCTGTTGTTTATTCGATCGTTAAAAATCTTGTTTGCTTCTTTAAAATCTTCTTTTGAAAAAAATTTATTTAATTTTCTATAATCTCCATGAAAAAAAACATCAAAAAAATCAATTAGATACAAATAGGCATCGTTTGGTTTGTAGATTACAGTTTTGTTTCTAAAATCTCTAAAAATTATATTTTTATGAACACTATAACAGAAATTTGGTTGATCTTTGAGTGTAAGCCCATTTAATAATCGAATTTTCAGTAAAGTTCTTCTTGTACAGAGTGGAGTCAAAGTGCATTGAATTCTATCGATTTCACACTCTTTAAAACATAATTTATCAATTCTCGTTCTTAAAAGTTCAAGTAATTCTGTTTTAAACTTCGCATCTACATCTTCGTCGAAGAATTTAGCAATATGTTCGGGCTGGAGTGGCATTTTTCAGAGTTTTTTTAGTTTAGAAAATCATAACATACATTTTAAATAATATTTGACACCGATTCTAAACTTTTCTATTGTGTTTGAAACCAAATACTTGAAAGTACTTCGAATTGTAAAATATATTAATGAGAGATTAAATATATATTATTAAAGAAAGCGATTATAGAATTCCTTGAAAAAAGAGGAGATAAAAATACTTCGACAAATCCATATATTTTATTCTGGAAAAAATATTTATAATCATACCTACGCTCTCGCACTAGGAGATGAGGAGTTGAATAATGTTACGAAGGTTATCCAGTCGTTTATTGAGATGCCTATGAGGGGTAAAACTTTTCATCGACCTGTTTCAGAAAACTTTCAAATATTCCATAAATCAGAGAAGAAAGTCTTATTTTTATTCATTACAGACTTAGTTGATAATCTTGAATATATATCACCAATATTAAACAACACAATAAAAAAATTTAATAAATTGTTTCCAAATCCGATTGATGTAAGCAATCCAGATGATAAAAAACGAGAATTTGTAGATTTTTTGAGAGAACAACAACATCAAATGCACTCTAAAATTGTTATTATTGGACCAACTAATTCTGGAAAGACCCAACTATTTAATATGATAAGGAGCGACCAGGTACGTCAAATTATGAATTTCGCAAAGGCATCGATTTTTACTATAGATAATTTGAAGTTCGATCTCTGGGATTTTGAATTAAAAGATAATTTTTCGCTTTTATGGTCAAAATTCATACAAGGGTCTGACTTGGTTGTTCTATTGTTCGATTTATCCAATTATCACATCCGAGTTATTAAACATTTTTTGGATTTGCAGAAACAAGAAAGCAAATTCTCCAAGCTCATTATTCTTGGAAATAAACGTGATTTGATTGATAAAAATGACTTGAGAATTGTAAAAAACGAATTAGATTTTTCTGATTTTGAAGATATTTCATTATTAGAAACAGGTGTGCAAGAAAATATCAATCTCTTACTCGCTAGAACCCTCAATTTAAAAAAACTTTTACCTCATCATTTTACAAAGTCGTTTAATGAAGCTAAAAACATTGAAAGTGATGGGAATTTAGTTCTCGCAATTGCCAAATACAAAGAACTTGTAAAAATTTCAAATGATTATCAAGATTTTACTTACATCACCATCCTTAAGGAAAAAATAGCGAAATTACAAGAAAAAATTGACGAGCAAACTGAAAGGAGAAAACAAATAGAAAGTAAAAAGAAATTCGAAATACCAGGAAAAATTAAATTTACGCGAAAACTTCAAGTGCAACCATTGCCATCAAATAAATCTCAAATTAAACCTCCCCAAATCGAAGTACCAAAAATTGTTATCAAGGCGTCACGATCACCAGTAGCTAAGCAAAAGACAGAGGATTTATTATTATTTTCAAAAACAGATGTTTCAGAAGCAGTAGATATAGATAAAGAAGACATTACACTACATATAGACGAAATTTTACCCGAAGAGAAACGTCCAACTCTAGAACAAAATGAAAGCGAAGCAAATTATCCTGAAATGCTTCAAAAAAGGATTGAAGAAAGTGGAAGCACTTTAAGCCTAAATTTATGCTCTCAATTAATAACAGAACTACAAAAAACTTTAGCAAGACCTCTTACAGTTGAGGATCTCGAATCTGCAGCTAACTTTTTTGTGAAACACGATTCCTTGTAGAGGTTGTGACTCGATTTTCACATAATAAGAGAATGTAATAGTGAACAAAAAAAGCAAATTTTTTTTATATAATTAGATTTATCTCGCTTATATAAATTTCAAGAAAATTAAAACAAATGTTTAAAAATATGAATCCTATAGAAGAACTTAAGAAAGAGTTTAGTGAAATTACTCGACTCAACCACATCCGTGCTTTATTAGGGTGGGATGAACAAGTTTATTTACCTCACGGATCTTTTGGAGGTAGGGCAGAACAGAATGCTCTTATGAGTAAAATAGTTCATGAGCGATTAATTTCTGATAAAATAGGAAATCTGATCAAAGAATCTGAAAAGTTAGATAATTTAAACTTAATTGATGCTGCCACTTTACGAGAAGCCAAAAGAGATTACGAACAAGAAGTTAAATTACCAACGGAATTAGTAGAGGAAATTTCAAAAACTGCCTCTTTAGGCTACGTTAAATGGGTTGAAGCCAGGAAAAAAGATGACTATTCTATATTTCAACCATTACTAGAAAAAATGATCGGGCTTCAGATTCAAGTTGCAGAGAAATTAGATACACACCCCGATCTATACTCGACACTCATCGATCTCTACGAACCTGGAGCTACTTATGATTGGATCTCGAATATTTTCAACAAATCAAAGCAAAAACTTAACCAAATCATTAAAAAATTGGATACTTCAACCGATAAACCTGATTTTTCCATTCTTACTCAGAAATGGGAAGCAGACAAGCAATGGAATTTTAGCATTGAGGTTATAAAAGGATTGAATTACGATTTTAATAAAGGACGCCAAGATAAATCGGTGCATCCATTTACAACGTCATTATCATCATCAGATACAAGATTTACAACTCGAATTGATGAAAAATTTTTCTCAACATGTATTTTTGGCTCAATTCACGAATGTGGACATGCTTTATACGAAATGGGATTAATGGAGCAGATTCATGATTCAGTTTTAGCAAGTGGATTTTCGATGGGAGTTCATGAAAGTCAATCTCGCATGTGGGAAAATATGGTTGGTCGGAGTATGGAATTTTGGAAATATTGGTATTCCAAACTTAAAAAGAGTTTTCCAGACAATTTAAAGGACAAAAGTATAGAGGACTTTTATCGTAGTATTAACACAGTGCAACCTTCATTGATTCGTGTGGAAGCTGATGAAGTTACTTA
>JAUWZR010000080.1 GCA_030615235.1 Promethearchaeota archaeon | reverse complement strand
CATTCAATATATCAATATTCGGAAGAGCCATTTATTTTAACACCCTTTATGTATTATAATTTAAAATATAATTCTAATATTTAAACATTCTACCGTTTTTATTTATAAAACTATCTCATTTACCACCAAAAAAGTTTACTTATTGTTAAATTTGGTGGTAAAATGATCATTCTACCCAAAATAAACCTATCAAATTTGCTAGTAATTGTTTTAAAGGTATTTTAATTACTAAAATCTACAAAAAATGAAATAAAACTTTTAAGTAACGAGCATTATTTAATTAATATTACATAGAGCTTAAGCGACGATGAGTGAAAATACGATTATTAAGAATTTTTACAAAATATTAGAATCAAAAGGGTATAAGGGAACGATTATTACAGCTAGCCGGATCCCAGATTTACAAAACTCTGTTAAAAAATTTAACGATAAGAAGCTTTTGGATCCAGAATTTTACAACGAATATAAAAAATATTTTGAATTTGAACCTAAAACTGATTTTGGCGAGGTAAAATCTCTTTTTATGGTAGCAGTGCCACAGCCCCAATACGAAATCGTTTTTAACTGGAAAAATAGAGAAGTGCCTTTGATAATACCACCAACTTATTTACATGGTCGAGCGTTAATCAACGAAACCAAGGCTTTTTTAACCGACTTGTTAAAACCGAGCGGTTATAGCATAGAATTTGCTCATCTACCTCAAAAAACTTTAGCTGTACGTGTCGGATTAGCTGAATACGGAAGAAATAATATTACATATGTAAGAGGAATGGGTAGTTTTCATCGTTTGATTACATTTTACTCCGATTTTCCTTACGAACAAGACGATTGGCAAGAAGTACGAATGATGGATCTTTGCAAAGAGTGTTCGGCATGCGTCCGCAAATGTCCTACTGGAGCGATTCCTAATGATAGGTTTCTTTTACGCGTTGAAAAGTGTTTAACTTATCATAACGAACATCCCGCAGATATACCTTTTCCGGATTGGATTGATCCTTCATGGCATAATAGTCTAGTTGGATGCATGCATTGTCAAAAGGTTTGCCCTGCAAACAAGAAAGTAATAAACTGGATCGAACCTGGACCGACTTTCAGCGAGGAAGAGACAAAATTACTAGTGAACGGAACGACTGCAGAAAACTTATCTGAGGAAACCAGACGTAAAGTTAAAGAACATGACTTAACTAACTATTTATTCGCTTACCCGCGTAATTTGGGCGTAATCCTCGATAGAGAACAATAATATAATCAATATTAAAAAACCAAATTTAGTCAAACTTATTCTTTTTTATGTTTTAGTTTTAAATATAGAATAAGTTCCGAGAGCTTTTGCTACAATTTGACCGTCGTTTAATATTTCAGAATCCATTGTAACAATTTTTTTACCTTGATGTATTACTTTTGTATTGCAAGTAAGCACACCAGCCCTAGTAGCTTTGAAGTAATTAATTTTAATTTCAATTGTTGTACAAATTTCGTTTTTACCTAAAGTGGTATACGCTGCTGCCCCCATACCTGTATCTGCCATCGAGTATAACACACCTCCATGGACTACCTTGTGAGGATTTAACAATTTGTCAACAACTTCTAAAGTGCATTGAGAATATCCTTTTTCAAGTTTAGTAAATTTTAAACCAATTAAATCTCCAAACGGATGGAAACCTTTAAGATTCAGCAGAGAATTTTTCGACATATTAAAGTTTAATAAAATAATATTTAAGAATGTTCTGTTTAAACAGCATTTTACCTTGTCTTTAACCTTCTTTCTTTTTGACAACAAACTTTCTGGATGTCACAACATTTAAATACGAAATAGTACTATATCGAACAATATACAGTACTATATCGAACAATATACTAAAAATAGAACACAAGATTGAAAGTATATCAAGGTGAATGTAATGGGTAAAATGATATCAAATTGTGGTATAAATTGTGGTGAGTGTCCCGCATATTTAGCTACTCAAAAAAATGACCAAGAAGAAATAAAAAAGATTGCAAACGAATGGTCAAGTGATGCGATGAAGTTCACACCTGAGGAAATTTATTGCGATGGTTGCTGTAATGAAGGACGATATTTTAGCTGGGTTCCAAACTGTGATATTAGAATATGTTGCACTGAGAAAAAATTAGAAAATTGCGCTTACTGCGATGACTACATTTGCGACATTCTAAAAAATAGTCTTGATAAATCTCCGAGTGCTAAGCAAAATTTAGAAGAAATTCGAAAAAAAATGTAATTCGCTTTTAAAGAAACAAGAAGGTTTTAATAATGGATGTAGAAAAAGTTAAAGGATCGGGATTGAAATTAATGGAAGAATCAAAGGCTGCATATCTGACAACAATTGATCTAGACGGTTTTCCAATAACACGAGCAATGTTTAATTTAAGAAATAAGGAGCAATTCCCTGAATTTACAGAATTTTTTCAAAATCAGCAAAACAAATTTACAATCTATATATCAACAAATACTTCGTCAAGTAAGGTTGCCCATCTCAAAAATAATCCTGCCATGTGCGTCTACTTTTGTGATGCAGAAGATTTTAAAGGTTTTATGTTAGGAGGTTCAGTAGAAATCGTTGATGATATGGAATTAAAGAAGACAATATGGCTAGATTGGTGGACGCGGTATTATCCAGAAGGAGTAGAAGATCCAGATTATACACTACTTCGATTGGAACCTAAAAACGCCAGGTATTATCATAAATTAAACCACGCAAAATTTGAATTATGAGTGAAAAAATGAAAGATCAGCGAGAGGGCGGTTTCCTTATAGCAAAAATACACCAGATCACTAACCGAACATTTACTCAGATGTTAAAAGATTATGGAATTGAAGAGTTAAACCCAGGACAAGGACGGATATTATTTGCTCTTTGGCAGGAAGATGGCATCCCTATCCGCGAACTGGCAATAAAAACTCAGCTAACTAAATCTACGCTTACAACTATGCTCGAGAGGCTTGAGACTGCAGGATTTCTTAAGCGAGATTCCGATGATGACGATAAAAGGACAAAAAAAGTCAAACTGTCTGAAAAGAGTAAAAAACTTCAAGAAAAATTTGTTGAAGTATCAAAAAAAATGACCGAAGTTTTTTACGGAACTTTAACCAATGAAGAAATAGACGATTTCGAAGGGTATCTAAGACATATTCTTAAAAACTTAATTGAAAATAGTAAAAGATGAAAATTCCTAAGAATTAAAAAAATTTTTCTTTTTTTTTAATAGATTTAATATCATAATAGCTGAACACGCTATTATCATAAAATAAAGGCTCATAATGTTAAAACCTGGGATGGAATCCGGCGGTATTACCGGAATTGTGTTAATTTGGACTTTAAATATCCAAATATCCTGAAACTCTGATCCAAATTTATGTGTTGAGCCCACAACAGTATAGGTATCATTACCCTCGAATACAAATGAAGCTGCACTATTCCCATAAATATCACCAATTGTGTGATTCCATACAATCTCTCCGTTTAAATCCGTACGTATTAACCACGCATCTCCATTGCCAGCATCAAAACTGTG
The DNA here is from genome assembly GCA_030615235.1 of Promethearchaeota archaeon. Taxonomy (GTDB): domain Archaea; phylum Asgardarchaeota; class Lokiarchaeia; order Sigyniarchaeales; family SOKP01; genus SOKP01. The sequence continues at coordinate 6,376 of JAUWZR010000080.1, read as the reverse complement.
TGTTGAACCTGCAATCGTATATCCATAATCGCTCATTTCAATTATATATGACCCACTATCTTCACTTGAACCTCCATAAGTTTTATTCCAGATTTGATTTCCCGCTGCATTGGTCCTTATAACCCACGCATCTGCCCCTCCTGCTCCGAAGGTGTGAGTATTAGCAATAATGGTAAAACCTCCATCAAAACATTTTATTAAACCCTCTGGTCGTTGATAGCCAACAGTATCTCCAAAAGTTCTATTCCATAAAAGAATCCCCGCAGAATTTGTGCGTAATAACCACACTTGGTTGGTTTGAGAGGAATTAAACGTATATCCCGTCATTGCGAAACCTCCATCATTACATTGTACTAAGGAATGGGGCGTATAACAACGTTCGGTATACCAATTATGATAAGTTCTGTCCCAAATTTTAGCTCCATTTGAATCGACTCTAAATAGCCAAATATCACTATTTCCTTCATCGTTCATCGTCACACCCGCAAGCGCAAAATCTCCATTCGTACATTCAACGATAGACCTACCATAATCACCTACCCATTTCGTCTCATTTTGTTCTGGACCACTATATGAGCGATTCCAGAGTACGGTTCCATCGTTAGCAATACTTGTTACTAAGAAATCAAAGTTAGGTTGGCCAGCAGTCATATTTTTGTAAGTCGAAGCAAGCGCAAATCCTCCTAAATTACAATTTATAACTTGATATCCTTTATCTTCTTCAACATCACCAAAAGTATGATTCCACATGGATGTCCCATCCTGAGCAATGCGCATCAGAAAAATATCTAGATCACCTGCTCCAGTACTATTTGTCCACCCCGCAATCAGATATCCTCCTGCGCTTGCATTGATGATAGATTTACCAACATCTACATACTGTCCGCCGTACGTCTTGTTCCATAAAATAGAAATCTCCGTCTCTTCTGACAGCGGCAATGAAGAATTGTGAATCATAATTGGAACTTTTTCTTGGTCGCAGTAAGAATTTTTGCTCAATAGATTAAAAGATAAGAAGAGAATGGATAAAAATATAAAAGTTTTCAGAACGGTGGATTTAGAGCTAGACATCAATTTACTCACAAAGTTCGAAATATTTATTTTTATACTATATAAAAGTTTTAGAAGTATAAATATTAGAGTAAATTATATTTCTGGCCTTGAAAAATCATTTCTCGTTACAGTAAGTCCTATTATGAAAAAAATAGAGAAAAAAATAAATTATAACATTATGTCAATAGGGCTTTTCTATAATAATTTTACATAAATTTATGATCTACATTCCAGAAAACTTTCATGATAGATCTTTCCTTTAGCCTTCTATTCCATGTTCTTTGGAGGTTCGGGCCCCAATTTCTCCATGTTCATCATGGGTCCAGTTGTTAGCCTTTTGGTAGGGTTGGTATTCCTGTCTTCCAAAATGTGGAATAAAATCATGGGTAATACAGAGTGAGCAAAATTTTTTTTCTTTTTTTTATTTTTAAATTTGCTAGCTTACTGAATAATTTCTAATTCTTTTATTGAATTTAAATCAAATTAGAGAGTTTAAATTAACTTCAAATGACTATAAAAATTGGTCTATTCATTTTTTATAATGGAGGAAATATTAAATTTCATATTAATTTACATTTTAGAAAAAACTAAAAATGACTTGTAGAGAAGTTTGAAATGAAAGCTATAATTTTAGATGGAACCAAATCCGATAATAACGAATCTACTAAAATTTTTGATTTAATGCTTGAAGAACTCAAGAAATTAAATTGGGAAGTAATATCCATTGTTCTTGAAGATAAAAACATTGGTTATTGTACTGGTTGTTTTGGATGTTGGGTTCAAACTCCCGGTGAATGTGTAATTAAAGATTATGAAGAAGAAGTTGTAAGAAATATGGTTCACAGCGATCTAATAATTTATCTTACACCTATTATGTTTGGAGGATATTCGTCAATTCTAAAGAAAGCGTTAGATCGTCAAATCGGCCGAGTTTTACCTTATTTTACGAAAGTAGATGGAGAGGTTCATCACTCAAAAAGATACGAAAAGGAACAGTCATTAATAAGTATAGGACTTTTAGGCAAGCACGATACCGAAAAGGAAGAGATATTTAAAATGTTAGTTGCCCGAAATGCTATTAATATGTGGGCTCCTTTTCAGCGAGCTATAATATCCTTAAAAGGTGAGAATGAGTCAGGATTTAGTAATAATTTCAATAAAGCATTAATGGAGGTAGAAGCGATTCTATGAATAAAAATGACAATGTTTTATTACTAGTTGGAAGCCCTAAAGGCTCATCAAGCACATCTAATTCTCTTGGAGATTATTTAATTTCCTGTTTAGAACAATTAGGTTTGACAGCTACAAAGGAATATATTTACAAACTCATTAAAAAAGAAGAAGGACAGAAAAAACTACTTGCTAAAGTGGAAGAAGCTGGTATGATTATTTTAGCATTTCCTCTCTATGTTGATTGTTTACCTGCTGGAGTTATTAAAGCACTAGAGTTTATAGCGGATCACAGAAAATCAAAAAGAGATCGAGAAAAACAAGGATTTGCTATAATCATCAACTGTGGTTTTCCAGAAACTCAACATAATAACACAGCAATAGCAATTTGTAAAGTTTTTTCTCGAGAAGTGGGATTTGAGTGGATGGGCGCATTATCGCTTGGAATGGGAGGGGCAGTTGGTGGCGGGTCCTTGGAAGAACGTAGAGGAATGGTGAGAAATGTAATAAAAGGGCTTGATCTCGCAGCACAAGCCTTAGCAGAAGGAAAAGATATTACAGACGAAGCTACTGAGTTTTTTGGAAAAAAATTCATACCAATCTCTCTTTATACAAAAATGGGTAATATGGGCTGGAATAAACAAGCTAAGAAATACGGAGCACGTAAAAAAATAAAAGATCAACCGTATCTTTAGAATTTTTATTGGAATGTATATTTAACTCTACTAATACCTAGAAATCCATTAATTCTATTTAGCTTTAGAATAATCTCAATCTAAATTTTTAAGTAGTAAATTTTTAAACTTATGTAACCTAAATGAATACTAAGGAAATATAATATTTGTTTTCTTTTTTGGTATAAGAATAGTTTTTAGCAGATTTTAGATTACTCAATGACTTGATAACACATATAATGAAGAGATTCTAGCTAATGGTAATTAAAACTCCAAAAATTGATTTTGCGTTTAAAATGTGCATATTTGGAGATTCAGGTGTTGGTAAATCAACACTTATCAACCGATATATTACTGCTAAATTTGATCATAACCTCAAGTCGACTTTAGGAGCGGCAATTTTGATGAAATTCATAGAAACGGAAACTATGAGAATAAAACTCCAAATTTGGGATTTTGCCGGAGAAGAGAGGTTTGACGCTCTTTTACCTACCTATGCTCAAGGATCGTCTGCAGCAATTTTTATGTGCGACATTTCTAATCGTGATAGCATTACGAATATAGATAAATGGCTTTTAAAATTTAACGAAGGATTAAACAATCAGGATCCAAAATTTCCCCTAATAATAGTTGGTGGAAAGTTAGACTTAGAAAAACATAGATCTTTGAATAAAAAGGATATTGAAGCTATTCTTACAGTACGAAAAGAATTTGATTACCTCGAATGCTCTTCAAAAACCGGAGAAAATGTGGATTTGCTATTCCTAACTATAATCGATAAAATGTTGATTTATGCGGACATACAAAAATCTATAGAATAGGAACTAACCTCAATTTTCAGTTTAAGCTTGAATTAACTTTTTTAGTATTGAACCATTTGATTTTATAAGATGGATGGGGTAAACATTTGGGAAAATGCCGGATGGACCGTACAAGCGCGCAATATTATTGAAGCTCTTAAGAAATTTCCAGAAAGCTCTAAAATAATTCTAGTTCTGCGACATTCACACAGAAATAATCCCACAGCGTCTGAAAAGATGCATGAGTTAAAATTAACGCCTCAAGGTCATCAAATCGCTAAAATTTTTGGCCAAAAGTTGCCCATATCAAGAACAATTAGATTGTTTCATAGTGTTGTGGATCGCTGTCAAGAAACAGCAGAAGATATTTTGACGGGATTTGAAAGTGTTGGAGGAAAGGGAACTTTAAACGGAGCACTAACTTCGCTATTCCATGCGGGAACCGCTCCAAAATTCTTTCTAAATGTTTTTAAAAATGAATCCCCCCTAGAATTTATGTATCGTTGGGCAGTAGGTTTTTATTCTCCTGATATAATAGCCCCATTTCAATCATACTGTCAAAATGCAGCTGAAGTTATCTGGAAAGGAATCAACGATGCTCAAGAAAGTGGAATAGATATCCACATCACACACGACATCTTTCTAATCGCGTTAAGATACGGGTGGTTTGGGTTACCTCCTGATCAAGAATGGATTCCTTTTTTTGGTGGTGTTGCTTTTGATTTAACCGAAAACGAAATAAAGGTATTTGATAAAGATCAATTTCTTTCTATCCCTAATCCCTATTGGTGGAAAAGTAAAATTTCACTAGGAAAATAGGGGAATAATCTTCATTAGTAAGGAAATAAAGGGTTTAGAACTCAAATCTGCACTTGGTACAGACTTTCTTTTTCTTATAAATCCTTCTTGGGACGTAAGTAATAATACAAGTTTTATCGTCTACTTCTTTAATGGAAAAACCCGTTGCTCCACAATTTGGACATTTTCTTTTATTTTGTCTAGGATATGTATCAGAAGGAGAAACAGTAGCAATAATATCTTTTGGCACTTTAATTGTATCGACTTGAGGGCTTTTATATTGAACTGGTTTTGATTGTTGCTGTAATTTCTGAATTTGAGCTTTTAGCTGAAAATTTTCATCTTGCAACTTAGTTATTTGAATTTCACTTTTCTCCAGAAGTGCGAATAATTCTGTAATCTGTGTTTCCAATTGGCTAAGTTCCTCCTCGTATTCTTGCGGTAAGTCATCTAGATTATTATACATCATTTATTCGTATGCCTCGCTTTTTTACAGAATTGTAATTCTAAAACTAAATAAAACTTATGTTAGATTAAAATAAATAGTTTATTCATCCATGAAAAAAAATTGTTTATAAACGAGAAATCAAAATATAGAATTATGAACAAAAAATATTATTTACTCATATATCTAATTCTTAGCATTAGTGCGATATTAGTAATTTACCTATCTACATGGACGCAAGTTGTCAAAAATCTAATCGTTATAAACATTATCCTATATATAATAAGAAAACCTTTAACCAGTATTATTTCGTTTATTACTAAAAAGCGTTCTTATCGCACTATTGTATCTATTAGTGTGAATATTATTTGGAGCATATTTTTATTCTGGTTTCTGATTGAGTTTGATTCTACACTGTTTTTTGCCATTGTGCCGTTCTTAGTAGTAGCAGTCTCATTAAATTTCAAAAATATTATTAGCAATATGGTTTCAGGAGCACTTTTATTATCATCAGACCAATTTGAAATTGGAGATTTAATCGAAACAAATGAGATTCAAGGAATTGTAAAGGAAATCAATTTAAATTATACTAAAATACGAGAGTTTGATGGAGTAGAAATTGTTATACCAAATAGTAATGTATATGGTTTTACCACGGTTAAATTTACTCACGATAAATTTAAAATATTTGAACCGTTAACAAGAGAAGAATTTCGCAAAAAGCGATATTATAAAGAGTATATTAAGCTAATTAATAAGATTTTAACCGCAAAAATAAAAACAACAACATATGTTAAGAAATTAGAACTCTTAGGAAGTTTGGATCCTAACTTACTTGACGAGATGTTAATGAATGTCTTTAAAGTGTACGAACCCATATTCGGGATTATGCCCGATTATGCAATTGACACTACGAGATTCGGACGCGTTCGTATTCTCCTGTATGTGAAATCAAGCAACCCTACAATCATTATGAATTATTTAGATTCCTTTTTAAGGGACATTTTATTTACCTTATACCCTGATAGAATCTATAGAGACTGGGATGAATACAAAAAAAGTCTCCCAGAAACAAAATTAGAGAGCGAGGGTGATGAAAAATAGAACCTCTTTTTGAAAATGATATTCTCGCACTCATATTTGTGGTGTTATTCGCTTTTTTACTCTACATTTTGAATAGACTTCTCTCAATTCTCTTTAATCGTATAGGAAGAATCCCGATAGCAAGGAAGAATAAAATTGTATTCGCTTTCAGAATAATATCAATTTTAATTTTATTATATTTCATAATCAATGGATTTCCATCTTTCACCACCCTTCCTGCAGAGTATACCGCAATAATAACAGGAGCAGTAAGCACAGCGTTAGCATTCATATCGAGCGGAATTTTTTCAAATTTTATAGCCGGAGTGCTAATATGGATTGTGGATCCTTTC
>JAUWZR010000254.1 GCA_030615235.1 Promethearchaeota archaeon | reverse complement strand
CAGAAGCTGATAAAATCCTATTTAAAAAAGGAATACGCGTATTACCAGATATTTTAGCTAATGCGGGGGGCGTATGCGTCTCATACTTTGAATACATACAAGATATAAATTCGTACTTCTGGAAACTTGAAAGAATAAACGAAGAGCTAAAAAGAATCATTATCGAAGCATTTGAAGAAACATTTAAAATCTCAAAAGAGAGAAAAATTTCGCTTCGTACAGCCGCCTACATTATAGCGGTATCAAGAATCGCGAAAGCAATCGAACTAAGAGGGATTTTCCCTTAAATCATTTTTTTTAATTACAATTTCTTTTATGAAGTAAAGGGAATAAGTATTAATAAATAAAGGCATGAAATTCCAATATGAATAAACGCAAATATAGCTCCTGTTTTTAACAACCTTTTAAAACCTAGATTTTCAACGCCATTATCTTTAGCAACTTTAAGAGTCATCATGTCCGCAGCAGCTCCACTAGGTAAAATGTTTCCCCCGATATTCACAGCAACGATAAAGGCAAATAGTAGAGGTATTGCTGGAAAGGTAAATTCCTCTATTAAAACTTCAATAATTGGTAAAAAGATCAATGCTATTGGCGTATTTGCTATAAAACCAGAAAGTAGGCTAACAAGAATAAGGATTATAAATACAGTTAATATAGGACCAAATGTTTCGAAAGGAATCAACCCAATAATATCTCGAAACCCAGCTTGCAACATACAATTAATAACCACATACATGGAAATGAAAAAGAATATAATTTCCCATTCAACATCCTTTAAGATTTTTCCCATTGGTTTATTAGTATATTTTCTATTAGCTAAAACTAATATTACTGCTGAAATTGCAGCTGTAAGATACAGTAATGGCAAAACGACAAACAAAGCAATTGTAACGAGTATAGCGACGCTATTAAAGTAAAACATTGTTTTATTTTTGATCATAACATCTGTACTTATTAGTTCTAACACGTATTCCCTCGTTTGCTCTTTAATTTGTGGCTCTTTTGAAAGCATTAATTTATCTATCAAAAATATGGTTAAAAACAACAACGCAAAAGAAAAAACCCAGAAATACCGGAAAAAAAAGACTGTATCAAGTGCAAACCAAGTAGAAATAATGATATTCTCCCCGCTTGAGAAGGGCGTAATAATAGAACCGATATTAATACAAATAGTCATTCCTAATAAGTAAGTACCTGCTCTTATTTTTAAAAAATGACAAAGGCGAACGACTACAGGTGCCAAAATAATAACCACGACTACATCACTGATAACAGCTGCTAATAATGTAGTAATAACACAAAGTAGATAAAGAAAATATCGTTGATTTCCTCTTGAGATTTTAAAAATCTTTACGGCTAGATATTCTAACACGTTTGAATCCTGAGCAATCTTAGATATAATACTCATGCTCATTATAATTATTATTGCTTGCCATTCAATAGATAATACAAAATTATCAAACCAATTTTCAAAATTTAATGGTACTTCCAATACCAAACCAGTAACAAACGCTGCTATGAACATACATATTAGAGAGATTGCTACGAAATCTGTATCTTTCATAGAATAACTTACAATAATTAATACAAAGACAATAAAAACAAAAATGAGTAGAGGAAGATTAATCATTTCTCTAATTTAAGATGTTAATTTTATATTAATATTGTTTAATAAACAGTTTTTAATAAACCTAATTAAAATACATTTTCAAGGTTTTTAGAATACATTGACTATTTCCTAGATAAAATTATTTTAATAAAAAAAGTTGTAAAAGAAATTTGAATAGGTTTAGTTCGCTTAATAATTTTAGATTTGAAATGAGATATTCAAAAATGTTCTCTTCAATAAAATTGTGTAAGGTCACATAATAACCTTCTTCTTGCTTTATTTTACTTACAAGCCGACTAATAAGATTGATTACTTGTTTTTCTACTACAATCATATCACAGTTTGCCGGATTTATGTTGATGATGTTTATGCCAGAAGTGCGACTAAACGAGATTTTACTTAATTCTGGATTATTTTGAACATATTTGTGATTCAGATAATTATTAAACATGGATTCGATCTGATCGTAAATGTTCCCTTTTTTCTCGGTTGTAAAATGGCCTTCAATTACATTGATGAGTAAATTTAGAATCTGTTGAAAGACGCCTAATATATCAAAATATTCAGCAATCGTTGATATATTTTCAGCGGTTAACCATTGGGAGTAATACTCGTCGATGGTGTCTTTAAATGAACTGAAATGTTCGGTGTTGCCTTTCCATACGTTTTTCCATTCATCTTTATTTTCAGAAACAAATTGTTCTATGAAAGATTGCATAATAATGTTAAGTCGAGCTTTTAACATGTTTGAACTGATATTTTTTTCTGAAGTTGCAACAAACAATAAGTTTGCATCCTTTTCCTCCAAATATGCCCATCTTAGGCCACCCATTTCGATGCTTTCTATCCCTTCTTTTAATTCATAGGTCGTAAACTGGTTTAGGGCGGCTAATAAACCACTAATAAGATCTTCATCTATTGGTAAATCCATATAGGCTTTGTATAACAGTGTAATACCGCTTTCTGAATCAAGAATCCAAATATTCATAATAAAATGCGTTTTTAGAAATTACATTTAGATATATAAAAGCACGACTTAATAAATGATTATTTTTAAAAATAATTTTAAAATCATCGTAAAAAATCGTTTAAATCTTTGGTTTTGCAATATTTTTCAATATTCCTTAACATTTCAGAGATTTTATTTTGCAGAATTAAATCACTTACACCGCCTATACTACGTAAAAAATCGCTGCTTAGAGTAAAAACTTCCACAAAAACCCCTACTTTTGACTTGTTGGGCGATAATGGTTTGATACGTATTCTTCCCTCTAATTCTCGTATATCTTTATTATTTCTCACATTAAATTCGATTAAATGTCCTTTACCGGCATCTTGACCCTTATCAGAAAAAACCAATTCTCCCTCCATTTCGATTGGAATTTTTATTAAGTCTACTTCATCGTGTATTTTAGTATGTAGTACGTTTGGTGCGGTAAATTTTGCTTCCATTTTCTTGGTAGGGTTAATTTCTTCCCAAAATTCTGCTACATAGAGTGCTTTAAGGAGGTCATTATCATTACAGTTATCTATTTCTAAAACTTTCGAGATTTTAGCCGTAATTTTCACCATAATTTATATTGAGTATGATTTACTAATAAAAATCGAAAGTTTTTAATCTTTTATGTTAATGAAAACAAAAGTTAGAATAGTAGCCTCAGACTTCCTTGATTATTTCATCTTTTAGACATTAAATCATTTTTAGTTTGTCATCATTGGCTCTTGTGCAAATCTCTATAATTTAAAGAATTAGATTAATTTT
>JAUWZR010000121.1 GCA_030615235.1 Promethearchaeota archaeon | reverse complement strand
AATTTTAGTTGGTGGTCCTACAAGAATGCCTTCCGTTCAGAAGAGGTTTAAGGATTTCTTTGGTAAAGAACCTGAACATTCCGTCGATCCTATGGAATGCGTTGCTATCGGAGCAGCGATTCAAGGAGGTATTATAGCAGGGGATATTGATGATTTATTATTATTAGATGTTACTCCATTATCCTTAGGGGTAGAAACATTAGGTGGAGTATTTACAAAATTAATTGAAAGAAATTCTACTATACCAACCGAAAAACAGCAGATTTTTAGTACCGCTGCCGACAATCAACCTGCCGTAACCATAAATGTTTTGCAGGGAGAGCGAGCAATGGCAAAAGACAATATCCCTTTAGGAATGTTCCATCTTACTGGAATACCCCCTGCTCGTCGAGGAATTCCACAAATCGAAGTTAAATTCTCGATTGATGCAGATGGTATCGTTCACGTCACTGCCAAAGATTTAGGCACTGGCAAAGAGACAGGGATTACAGTTACTGGAGCAAGAGGGCTTACACCTGAAGAAATTGAAGAGAAAGTAAGAAACGCAGAACAGTTTGAAGAAGAAGACAAGAAAGTTAAAGAATTGATTGAAGCTAAGAATAACGCAGATTCGATGATTTACCAAACAAGGAACCTAATGGAAGAAAACAAAGAAAAAATTGAAGAAAACGAAAAAATTGAGATAGAAGCAGCCCTAAAATCATTAGAAGAAGACATTAAAACAGATGACATTCAGAGAATTAAACTTGGAGTCGAAAATTTACAAAAATCTATGCATGGTTTCTCTCAAAGAATTTACGCTCAACAATCCCAAGACCAGGTGTATCAACAAGCGGCTCAACAAGCTCAACAAGCTGCGAGTGGAATGGGAGGTATGCCCCCTGGTGGAATGGGTGGAGTTCCCTCGGGTGATATGGGTGGTGCTGGTGCCGGCGGAGCGTCTTATAAGAAAGATAAAGATAAAAAAGACAAGGATAAAAAGAAAATCGTAGATGTAGATTGGGAAGAATCTGACTAAGCCATTTCTGAACGAGATATGAATAATCTCAATTGAATTTCTCTTTCTTAATTTTTTGTTTACTAAATTATATATTAAAAGTTTAAATAATTCTTTTTAGATATTCTAATACCTAAAATACCTAAAAAGATAAATTTCATAATTAATTTTAATTAATAGTATTTAAGCCCATTGGAGATTATAGCGAGATATAAAGAATTTGAGTAGGAATAATAAAAGGGATTATTATAGCGTATTAGGTGTGGAAAAAAATGCGAATGAAAACGACATTAAACTTGCTTATAGACGTTTAGCAAGGAAACTCCATCCAGATCTTAATAAAACTGATCCAAAAGCAAAGGAAAAGTTTATTGAACTTCAAGAGGCTTACGAAGTTCTAAGCGATGCTAATAAAAGAAGTAATTACGATCGATACGGGTTTAGTGGCGTAGATGTCGATATGAGTAGCTTTTTCAGGGGTGGAATTCCAGGTATTGACGAATTACTCAAATCTATCTTTGGAGGTGGCATGTTCTCAAATGATTTTGGATTTGGAAGTATTTTTGGTTCCAGAGGTAGAGCACGCTCAGCTCCCCGCCGAGAAGTCGGCCAAGATATTGAAGATTATGTAGAAATAACATTTGAAGAAGCTATGTTTGGTGCCAAAAAAGATGTGGTAATTCAGAGATATACTCCATGTGATGAGTGTGAAGGTACTGGTGCAGAAGATCCTTCAAGCGTAAAAACATGTCCGCAATGTGAGGGTTCAGGTAGAGTGAGGAAAATGACCCAATCTGGCTTTGGAACAATAATCCGAGAAGCTGAATGCTATACATGTAATGGTACTGGTAAAATTATTAAAAAAAAATGCTCAGTGTGTAATGGAAGAAAAGTCGTAGCTGAGACAAAAACAATCCATATAAATACCCCTCCCGGTGTAGAAAATGGTGTTCATTTAAAAGTTCAAGGAGCAGGTCACATCCCATCAAGTAGAGCTATTCCTGGTGATCTCTATTTAGGTATAAGAATTGAAGATAATGAACAGTTTTTTCGCCGTGGAAATGATTTATTCACTCCAATTAATATTGATATCGTTACAGCAATTTTAGGCGGCGAAATTAAAGTACCAACTTTAGATTATAAAAATGAAAAAATAACTGAAAAGGAATTAAAAATACCTTCTGGAACCCAACATGGGACTGAATTTAGAATCAAAAATAGGGGTGCAAGTTATCTTCGCGGGAAGGGCAGAGGAGATCAATACATAGTAGTAACTGTTGAAATTCCGAAAAAAGTTACTGAAGAACAGAGAAAATTATTAGAGAAATTCAAAGGTTAAATTAGCAACAACTACTCATTATTAATATTTAGTCTATTTTGATTAGCAAGTGTGAGTTCAATAGCTTTTATTTCAGCTCTGGATTTGATTCTTGTGTTACGTTGTAAATGTTCTAGAATTTTTTTTTCATTGTAACCCTTATGATATAGTTGTTTAAAATTATCAACTGCGCGTTCGTTGAGAAAGATATACCGCTTATTCAGAAATACTATTAACCATTTTTTCTTTTTCTGGTTTTTAGATAACGAGAATAGAATATTCCTAACATCGTCTATAGTACGGTCCAATTTCTTAGAAATTTCTTTGTCGCTTATAATTGGATAGTCTCTAATTACTCTTAGAAGTCTTCTCTTAGAAGAAATTGAGAGTAAAAATGATACTAAGTATACTACGAAAACTAAACTTGCGAGGAATATTCCTACTAATTGATTATATATATAGAGAATTAGTGTAATTCCTAACACGATATAAATTATGCTTGCCTTAAGGTAATGAATTAATTTCGATATAAAAGTCACCTTACGGTACTTTTAATTAACGGTGGTTTTAATTTATTCCGTTCTTTTTTATTCTCAGGAGTCTTAAGGTTTCGTATTGCACTTTCAATGTTTTCAAGTTTTATTGAATACTTTTCAAAGAGCTCAGTAAAACTGTTAATATCGATATCGTTATTGTCATAGAGAATCTTTAATTGTTTTATAGTTCGACCGATACCAGCTTTACTATTTTTTAACTCATCTATTTTATTAAAGTTTACTAGAACATCAGACATTAAATTCTTATAACGTAAATAAGCGTCGAAATTAATATCTGTTTGTTTGTATTTTGTCAAGAAATTAGTCGTTCTTGGAATAAATGGCGCAAGATTTTCAGGAACGATTATAAGTGGTTCCGGATCTTGAATCTCCAATGCTTCGCTATCGTCTATAAGCTCTACATCGTTTTCTATAATATAATCATTTACTATTGACAAATTGTTTTTTAAAAAATCTTTCTGAATAGGGTACAATGTTTCTTTTAGCATTTTTTCCCATAATTCTTCCGCTTTGGTATAATAGTAGTTTGCCTTTTTCCGCAATTTTTCTATATTTTCTTCAATTTTTTCTTCAGATGACAATATTAATAAAGATTTAGCTTTCAAATGGCATGATCTGCCTATATCATATAGATATTGAGCTTTAAATTGATTTTCCTTGAGTTTATTATATCTTTTAGCAAATGCTAATCGTTTGGTTAATGCACTCAACCCTGCTGATAAATTTGCTGCTATTGAATAATTTCTTTTATTTTCTTCACTTGTAGTAGCAATAGATTGAGCTAATATGCGAGATTCCTCAGAATTTAATTCAAGATTCTCAACGGATAAAGTAGATCCCTTATCTTCCTGTCTAGTACATGCAGCACTGAAATATGCTGCAGTCTTATACATTTTACTACATTCTACCATCGCTACTATTGCATTTTCCATTAAATTCTCTGCTTCATATTTTTTAGAAAGAGAAGAATACGCTTGTGCCGAAATCCATAACACTCGTGAACACTCGAATATTAAATCCCATATTTTTATTTCTTTTTTATTTATCGGATCATAGAAAGTATTAGAAATTTCTATTTCTTTAAGGATCTTGATTTGACTTTGGGTTTTATAATTAATATTTAACAGTTTTATGTAGTCTAAAATGTAATTAAGCTCAGAAAAGGAAAATTCTTTATTTTTCCATAATGCCTGCTCCAAATTTTTAATTTTGTAGTGTAGAAAGCGAATTTTTTGCATTGTTTCTAAAGGGAAAAAGGTCTTCAGTATTGATGGACTGCTTGATAGTGTTTTTTTTTTGCCTGTTTTTATATCAATTCCATTACTGGCTCTCTTGGTCGATTTGACATTAATTTTCTGCATTTTTTGATAGGATTTTTCCCTTTTTGGACTTTGCGTATTAATAGCGCTTTTTTGAGGATATTCCTTAATTTTTAATTTTGATGAGATAGAAACTTTGTTTAGTTTTGGTGCTATAGCTAATTCGTTTGGAATTTTAATTTCTTTTTTCTGTCCGGGGGATACTATTTCTGAAATATCTTCACCTTCTTCCTTTATTCTCATATTCTCAAGATATTTTTTAGCAATATCGATGTACCTTTTTGCATTCGATATTTCAATACCCTTTAGTCTGGAAACATCTTCTACATTGGATGAAGCGAGTTTCTTTATGGAATCTAACGAAACTTTGTGCCGGTTCGTTCCAAATAGCATTAGATCAGAAACTTTCGATTCATTACTTAATATTTCTGGAGTTTTATCTTTTTTAAAAATATTTTGGATTCTTTCTCTTGTCCACATACTCTTTAGATGCTTCTTAGCGATTTCAATATATATTTTCGCGTTATTAACTCCAATACCATCTATTTTAATTAAATCTTCTACGGTTGAAGACGCGAGTTTTTCTATAGAATCTATCCCCTTTTGTTTCATTTTTTCTGCATTTATTATTCCAATACCATTAGCTATTTGCATAATTGAGTGCATATTATTCACTTATCACTGAATTCAATACCTATATTATACATTATTCAATAGTTCATTTTAAACTTAATCAAATCCTTCCGACAAATTTAGAATAACGAAATTATGTAATATTAGAACAAAACGTGAATTAGCCAATAAAAATTTAATTCTAACTTAAATTACCCCGAAGTGATTAGTTCTTAAATATATCAATATTAATAAATCATGATTATGGAACGAGAGTGTACGGTTTATGCTGTACTACAGATTAGGTACTCACTTCTTCAGTTGAAAATCCAATCCGCTTAGAAAGTAACTATGTTCCGGAAACTTAACTATTGATAAAAGATACATCCCCAGTTAAAAGTTAACAGTTCGAATGGCTATTTGCATTACAAGTGTACTTACCATTTTTTTTTTCTAATTTTTAACTTACTTAATTCACTTCTTTTTTTTATTTTTAGTTAAGGAAAACTTTAATGAGTAGGAGATCAATATAACTATGTTCAAGAATTTAAAAATTATAAATACATTTAAAATAATGATTTGAATGAACGATCACAATTTCGATAATTTCAGTCAGTATTTTAATAAATGGCAAAAAAATATTATTAATTTTACTCTTAAAAGAAATCTGGCTAACAAAGAGCTCGAGAATTATATTAAAAGTTTCCAAACTATCGATTCTGAAATCTATAAAGCATTTTTCACCGCTAAAGAGTATTATAATAAAAAACACCGCTACTATAATCAGAAGATCAAAAAATTAAAACAAAAGGAAATTGGATTTAAACGGATTTTAGATTATGCAAATAAAGAGAAGAAAAACCTTAAAGAACGAAAATTAAAGGATGAAATTTCCACTTCAATAAGAAATATTAAGCAATTTATTGTAGAGATTGAAGATAAAATCAATAATTTAAGCAATCAAATTGAAGAATTAACTTTAGATATAGCCGAGGAAAACAATATCATCGAAAATATTAAAAGTTTAGATAGAGATAAGCAAATAAATCTTATGCATATAAAGAAACTCGAACAGGATTTATTTAAAGAAATGCAACAAAATATCTTTTTTAAAACCGTTAGAACGATCGAAATTCTTGAAATCAATATAAAAGAAATTCCTAGAAATATAAATAAATGGTCTAAAAAGAAAGTAAAAATCCATCGAAAAATGCTTGATTTATATCGCAAGGCTAAATTTTTTGAGAGTATTAAAAAACAAATAGAAAATGAATTACTCGGAGCTAAACGAGCGACGGATAAGTATCTCCAGCTTTATTCTGAACTGAAAAACCTGAATAAAAAGAAAGTAATAGAAGATCAGTTAAGTTTTTTTAAAAACAAAGCAAAAACTAAAAAAAAAGTTTTAGAAAAACCTGTGATAAATACTAAGTACATCATTAGAAATAAGAGGAGAAAGAAGAAATTTAGGAATGAGAAATTAGAAATTGCGTTAAAAAAACAAAAATCTGGAAAAAAATTGGATTTTTACGAATTAAAATTAATTTTAGACCAATCAAAAAAGAAAGAATAATTTAATATAATTTTTAACCTAATGCTTCGAACAACTCTTTTTGTTAGTAAAATCTTTTATTTGTTAGTAAAAAGTTTTATTTTTTACGTAATACTTAAAACTAAAAATTAAACTTTAATCTTTTTTGAATCTAAATTCTAAATTTACACTTTTTCCAATCATAAACTTTAAATAATTAATTTGTGTTATAAACATTTGGTGATGTTTCCTAGCATTAAACCATGTCTCCACAAGGAGACCAAGGGCAGCTATTCTAAGTTTGTTATAGGAATTCTACTCATAACTGTTGCATCTATTTTTATTGCATCCGCAGTTACCGCTGAGGCAGATATTCACACGGATAATAATGTCGGATTAGCTTATGTAATGCATAATAATTTGGGAGATGTTTCCGAAATTTCGAGATTTGGTGACGAGTCATTAGCCAAAAAAGATGATCTTGTGGTCCATAAGAATACCGAAGTCGGCACAATAGATATCACATGGGAATATTGTGATCCTCTTCCATTGTGCTTAACTCAAGCTGATATTGACAATTGGGGCGCAGTCCTTATTGCCAAGATAAAAGGTGGATATGAACCTATAGGCGGAACTGTTGATATTACTCAAGGTGACCTTGATTTCTGGCCTTGGAAGTTTGAAGACTTACCTGATCTTGAAATTTATTGGGATCCTGAACCTTATATGCATGAAGAATGCTATTACGATTATTGGCTTGGATATGTAAGATTAACTGCTGATGTAAGCTCTATTGAGTTTGCAAGCAATCAATGGCCTGATGGGGCAAGACCTGTCCAATGGAGTGGTCCTTGTATTCCAGGAAAACAAGTTAACTTCGAATTTGACATAAAATATCAAGGATGTACCGAAGAGGACCAACAGTTCTGGTTAATAATGACTCATAAAAGTCATTTCTCGAATTCTCAAACTCCCGATTTGTAAAAAATCGCCAGTTTTTAGTATAACAGTTAGAATAACTGTTACAATGGCAAGTAATCTTGCCATTTTTTTTTTATTTTGTAAAATATTTAAAGATTATATAGGAAAAACGCTATTCCCTTATCAGAAAACGGTAGCCTGAAAACAGATAATTACCAAATTTAAAGAAGATAGAAAATATTAGCTTTTTGGTAATTTAAAAAAATTTAAAAAAAATTTTCATGTTTAATACCAATTTCTATCTAATCTAATTCCGATTTTTTAAACAAAATTAAAAAGAAAAGTTAATGACAACACGAAAACGGATGCAATAAGAAGTTTTCTCAATTTACCTTTATCTTTATTATTTAAAGATTT
>JAUWZR010000179.1 GCA_030615235.1 Promethearchaeota archaeon | reverse complement strand
TTCCTTAATCGCACCCAATTTTTTTATAAGAGAGGGGTCTTCTACTACTTCTTTTCTGCCTATTTCCGCAGCAAATTTTATCAGATATTTACATTGAGGACAATAAGTTACAAATGACCCCCGAATCGAAGTGAATGGCTTCAGCTCAAGCTGATGTTTTCCATTTGGAAATTCTATAAGTTCCCCTTTACTTTCTACCTGATCAAAACTTGTTTTTTCAAAAAGAAAAGATTCTGGAATAAATTTAAAACCGCAAACCGGACATTTCACTTTCTCTCTTTTTTGTTTCATGTTATTTCGCTACGTAATTTTTTTGCTTTAAAAACTAAGTTACAAAATAATAAAGCCTTATATTTTAGGTTTATTGAAAAAAACCCAAACAACAATAGTGATTTATATATGAATTCTTTTCTATAGAATTTAAAAAAAAACTATTCATATTTTTTAATTGTGGTTAATTGGAATTATTTATTCTATGAAGAGTTAGAATTCATATACTTGATAAATTATCTCCAGATCAGAATATTATATAAAAGGAGTCAGTAAAATGAATAAATCAATAAATTTAGGTAAATCCATGGACATTATCCAATGGTATTTATCTAACAAAATATAAGAGAACATATTTCTTATGGAAAATGGGGAATTCTTTTTAACTATTAATAGTATAAAACATTGGGTTAAAATTGCAGGAGCAGAAAATGAAACAGTCCCTTTAGTTATTATTCATGGTGGTCCTGGTGGAAATAATTATACATTTGAAAGAACGATTGGCCCCTACTTGGAAGAATATGCTACAATTATTTATTATGAACAAAGAGGATGTGGAAGATCTGAAGCACCGCAAGATAAAGATGCTTATTTTATTCCGTTGCTTATTTCAGATTTAGAAATCCTATGTAAGGATTTAAAATTAGAAAAGATTATACCATTGGGATTTTCTTTTGGTAGTGAATTAGCCCTTGAATTTGTATTAATACATCCAGATTTAGTAGAGAAATTAATAGTCCAAGCACCTACTACTTTTTGTGATGCAAATAATAGAATTTCAAATATCCAATTAAATGGTTTTCTACAAATAGCTAAAGGAAATTTAAAAAAGCAAATTAAAGAAATAATTAATTCTGAATTAAGTTTTAATGAAAAAATAGATAGAGTATGGGAAATTGTAGATACTGAAACTACTGATAAACTATTATTTCACAATAGAGAATATGCAAAACAAATCAGAAAATTATGGGAAGAAAGTGGAATTAATAATACTGATTTAATGTACAAAGCACTTAAAAAACAACAAAATGAACTTCTTTTGTTAGAGAGAGTTGCACAAATAAACATTCCTACTCTAATTTTTGTAGGCCTATATGATAGAAATGTTGGTATTGATTTATGCAGAGATTTTTCTAGTAAAATACCAAATTCAAAATTAATTATATTTGAAAAAAGTGCACATTTCCCGGATATTGAAGAATCTGAAAAATACGCACAGCTAGTAGAAGATTTTATTTTTTAATAGGTCACATATTCATTTTTATGAATTAAGAAGCATAATTAATAATATAAAGATTAGTTGCTACTCAATTGAAAATCAGATAACCTGTTAGATTTGAATTATCCTTATTGTCACTCCAAACTAGCGGAATCTTTAACTCAAAAAGATTTTAACAACAAGTCAATTAGATGTGAATGCTGTTATACAACTTTTAATAAGAAAGAGTAAACTTGAAATTAACTCTTATAAAATCGTGAAATAACTGATATATTTAGTGGTTGTTTTTCAAAACCTCATCTATTATTTATCTCATATTTTACTCTTTCTTGATATTCCTTCTTGTTAAAGACCAAATATCCTGATGCTGCTGATTTTTTAAAGAAAGATTAGCTAAGGCTCCAACAGAGAAATTTTTTGGAATTATTTTTTCTATTGGAATATTTATGAATGCTTTAAATTAAATCAAGTTGATTAACGAAATTTAGTAAATTTTATATTTAGAAGAATCTAATTTAAAGCTTGTATGTTAGAACGTTTTGAACTACTCTTTGCAATTGTAGGAGGATGGCTAGTCTCTATATTATTTATTATTATAATCAGATTAAAACGCGGTAAAAAATTGCCAAATGGAGCTGTAGTTATTGAAAACGGAGAACCTAACGAAAGCTATAATTCTGGCTATAATTTATTTTTATTAATAGGAATGGGTCTCATCTCTTTTTTGAATTTTTTCGTAGTTTTTCTTTGTATATTTAATTTTTGGGATTCTTTCTCTCGATATATCGCTTTTGATTTACCAAAATGGATAAATTGGATTGGTCTTGCCGGTATTTGGATACAAGATGGTTGGGGTATGGCAGTTTTTTCATATAATATTAATTATACTCCAGCATATAAATCTATGAAATCTAATTATGTACTAGCAACAGGAGGTCCATATAAATATAGCAGACATCCTATGTATATAGCGAAAGCTTTGTTAGTGATTTTCTTTTTTTTAGCAACAGGAATATGGTTATCGCTTCTTGGTGCTTTATCTTGGATTGGTTTATCCTCGCAAGCAAAAATGGAAGAGGAGGCATTAACGAAAAAATTTGGTAAAATATATAACGAATACCTTAATAATACAGGTCGATTCTTTCCAAAAAGAAAAAAAGAAGGAATAAAATAGAGCTTGTGAATTGTTCCTCAAAACAGGCAAAATTTTGAAAAAAGTAATAAAAAATATATACAATTTCTTTACTTTACATTTTAGTCGTAAGATAATTTTTTATGAGAATAATTAGAGTGGGATAGTTTGAATACTGAAATTGATTATGTCGATAATAGTAAGAGATATTATATAGATAATAAAGAAAAGATAATCAAACAATTTAATTCATTAATTAAAGCCGCAAAAAACGTGGATTTAGCGATTTATGGTGAATTAAATGCTGATTTCATTGAAAAACAGGCTCGTATTGAGTTTGAGGACATCCTTTCAAGGCTTCCGTATGTTGGAGGAGATAAATCACCTTTTACTTCTCTGATGATCCAATCAGCAGGAACGATTGCGCTTTATAGGGCTACTAAATCGCTCAACTTGTCGGAACGAGAAATAGGCAAAATGATTTATGAAATTGCTGAGAGTTATGCCCAGTCTATCTCATCAGTTAAAAAATGGATTTATCGAAGGGCAATTTTCTCTAAAAAGATGAAAAATTATTGGAGAGAGTGGTTAAAAGAGAGCCGAAAGCGTGTGTATCTTGAAAATTGGACCGGTGATTTCATAGAAAGTGATGGTAAAACTTTCGATTATGGAATTAACTTCACCGAGTGTGGTTGGATGAAACTCATTCATAATGAAGGTGCTGAAGAAATTGCTCCGTATGCATGTTTATGCGATTATGCTAGAATGCGAGCGGTTGGTGTTGGATTTAAAAGAACCAAAACCATAGCAGCAGGAGCTAATATCTGCGATTTTCGATTCATTCAGAACTATCAAACCCCAAGAGGGTGGCCACCAGAAAGCCTTGAAGAAAATAAAACCTCTTAAGCCGAAGAAATCTTTAGGAAAAAGCAAAAACATTTTAAATCTTTAAATTCTTTCTAAAATCTTTTTCAAATTTTCTCCTTCTTCAATCATGTGTTGGGATATTTGTTGCACTTTCTTCTTAATAAGTTTCGAAAGTAATTTGCCCATATGAAAGTCTAAAGTTGCTGTGAAAATACTCCCTTTTTCAGAGGGTTCCATTTCAAAAGAACCACCAGCTAATATGAGTTTTAAAAATCCTACGGTCTTAAATCTATACAGCTTGTTTGGGATAAGTATCGTCAACTTAGATTTCATCTTTAAAAACTCTCCACTAATATCTTCTTCAGCATACATAATGGAGCCAACTTCACTAACTGTTTCTGTTTCCCAATTAGCTTTTATGTGAGAAGGATGCCATTCAAGGTAATTTTCTACAATATTTAAGAGCCAATCCCAAATGACTTCGGGAGAGACATTAATTTCGATAGATTCCCTAAGGGATTTCATTTTATTTCACTTTTTAAAATTTTAGTACCATGCTTTTTTAAATTATAAAAAGATAGTATCCTAATATGTTCTTTGATGCCATTTATTTTTTCCGAAGGGCTTAATCTTATTCTAATTGGTATTATCATCGCTATTTCTGTTAGTGGTCTCGCTTCTGTCATAGCTGTAATTATGATACGTAGAAAAAGAATTAACAAAAAAACTATACCATTAAACCTTATTTTTTATAAGAAATTTAAGAAATCATATTTTGCTCACAATTTTTCATTTATACATTGAATGATGTAATTTGATTTTCTCTTGACGATTGATATGCTGATTCTATGATTTCGTGAGCACGATATCCGATATCTAAACCAGGATAAGGTTCTATTTCTTTGATTATCGATTCCAAAAAACTAAGACTTTCGAATAGATATGGTCCAGTATTTAAAGCCATTTTAGGATAATTCTTATACCTTCGATATTCTTCAGTAATCCCTTCTAAATTAAATCTCTTCTTCTTTCTACCAATTAAATACTCTAACTTTTTAAAGAACGGTGGAATATAATTCTCCAAATTTACATATCCATTCTCGAAGAAAATCTCTACACGTCTCTCATCCATTTTAGCTTTATTCCAGATACTTATTAAATTCCCTACAAATCCGTCTTCATATTCAAAGTTTAATGTAGCTACATCTTCAAGCTTTCCTTGGGTCAAGGGGGAAACATAGCGAATTTTAGCGAATAATTTCGAAAGAGATGCCTGATCACCAAAAAGATATTCAAGCATATCCACATCGTGAATGCTATGTTCAAATAAACTTCCTCCATAAGCTAAGGAAGGATCTTTTCTCCAATCAGATTGATGTAAACCGGTGCCAATAGGCCAATTTTGAGTATCTCTGAATATAAATGATAATCTCTTTCCAAACGCTTCAACATTTTCTTTTATAATTTGTTTCATTTTCCAGACTACTGGACAATGCCTGAGTACTAATCCTACCTGTGTAGAGATTCCATACTTTCTCTCTGCTAAAATTAGCTCTTTGATATCTTCTAAAGAAAAGGCAAGTGGCTTTTCACAAAAGATATTTTTACCTTCTTCCGCAAGTTTTAAGAAATAATCTTTATGGAATTTAGTAGGAGTTGCGATATAAACAACATCGATAGCTTTATCCTTAACAATATCATCAGGATTCGTCGTAAAATAGTCAATAATATTAGCATTCTTCAATTTTAGCTTGTTCAATTTCTCTTCATCTGGATCGGCTACTCCCCGAATTTTTATATGGACATCATTATCAGAAAGAAGCCTTCCTTCTTCGATTGTTTTTAATGAAAATAAGTGTGTCAGCCCAATTAGTCCTGTTCCTATTATCCCTATATTTATATTCAACTTAAACCATCCTTCTCTC
>JAUWZR010000251.1 GCA_030615235.1 Promethearchaeota archaeon | reverse complement strand
AGATTGAGTAAAATATTTCTTATTTAAATCATAAAGTTACATTATGAATGAAGAAACAGAAGAGATTTTAACAATTATAGCTGAAAAAGCACAGTTAGCAGAAGGCGTTGAAGGAGTTAGATCAATCCTACTTACTATGTTTCGCTTTCCATCTCTCAAAAACAAAAAAGTTTCCCAAAAAACTGGAATCGCTATCCCTGCCCTAGCAGCAGCTCGGGGAGAATTAGTAAAAGCGGGAATTGCAGAAAAGAAAAATTATCTTGGCGAAAAAGGTAGAACTTGGATTCGTAAAAATTTGAACTTAAAGTTTGAGTATGATCCTCTTCCAAATAATTTTGACTTGTCTTTAGCTGAAATTCCAGAAGAATTTGTTTCTATTAGTAAAATAGAAAAAATTTTAAGAAATCGTCCTGAACCAGATTTTGCATTAGACCAATCACATGCCATTTCTTCTACAGTGGTAAAACGTGCTCTTTATCTTTTAAAAAAAGGAGATATTGAGGGAAGGAAAATAGTATTTCTTGGGGATGACGACGCTACATCTTTAGCTGTTGGCTTATTAAACTTAGCTGAAGAAATAACTGTCATTGATATCGACCCTAATGTTATCAAATTTCTCTCTGAGAGCGCAAGCAATCTTTCTTTAAAAAATTATAATGTTGTAACCCACGATCTTAGAGAATCTTCTCCTGTAAAAGTACTAAATAATTATGATATTGTTGTAATGGATCCTCCTTATACTAATGAAGGATTACGTTTATTTCTAAAGAGAGCTAAACAAATGTTAAAAACTAGAATGAATATCGAAGGTAAAGAACACAAAGTCATAGGTAAAAAATGTTTCTTATGTTTTGGAAATAAACAACCCAAAGAAATGCAATGTATTCAATTATCTATTTTAGATCACGGATTCATAATAAAAGAAATGATTCCATATTTCAATCTTTATAAAGGTGCAAGTATATTGGGCCAATTTAGTCACCTTTATTATTTAGAATTAGCTGAAATTCAAAATATAGAAGATAAATTAAGCTTAAATGCACTCCCAATTTATACTGCTGAGCTAAAAGAAAGAAAGGCAAATCCCTACCGTCCTATTGGATATCATTTTGTTGGAGAAATGCTTTTTTCAGACCAAAACTTTCTTTTAGAAAATGAAAAAATTCAAAAAATCTTTCTTGACTCATTAACTTACTCAGATTTAATAACTTACGATATATTTCATCATAATTACCAGCCATATGGATATAGTGCTGTTGCCATCCTTAAAACAAGTCACGCAGCAATTCATACTTGGCCAGAACACGGATATATTAGCGTTGATATATTTATATGTGACGAGTTTTCTAAAGGATTAGAAGTTCTAAAATTCTTGAGATATCATTTTAAACCCGAAAAATATGAGTTTCTTTACATGGAGCGAGGGAAGGACTCTATGATTAAATATGAACAACTTAATTTAGAAAACAATAAATTAAGCTAAAAAAATGATAACATCTTGTACTCAGCAATCTATAGATTCTACTGATGAAAAACTGCAAAAATTTAATGCGCTAAGAACTTGTGAAGCGTGGCTTAAATTTGATTAAAATCCTTTTTTGTGTTTATGTAACCCTATAGATTAACAAAATTGTTTAAAATCTTCATTTTATTTGTTCTATCAACACAAATTAAAATTCATATCACTTCCTTTTATATAATTTGAAAACTAATAGATTATTGAAGGTAGTAGAAATTCGAGCTAACATTGGATTTCGCCCTCTATTAAACTCAAGTATGAGTTTAATTCTCTCTTAACCTAAAATACTTCGGCTCGAATTGGAGCTCCTTTTCCTTCTTTTTAATAGAATTCTTTGTTTTTTGAGTGAAAATGTACCCTCAAGTTTAAGGATCGGTTTGCTTAATCACCCTATTACAAAAATAGGGTTAGCCTTTGTTAGAACTCCACGAAATAATATAATTAATTATAACAAAAATTTTTATAGAAATTATATGGTAATTATATTGTTAGATTTCTACATAAAAGTAGATAATGATCAAAAAAAACTGAATCCGGAAAGACAAAATGAAAAATTCAGGTGCAAGGCTTACTTTTTTAGGGGGCGTGAAAGAAGTAGGAGGAAATAAAATCCTATTAGAAGATTTCGACTACGATGTGAAAATTTTTTTAGATTTTGGAATTAATATTAAGAATTTCAATGAAAACTTTGAAAAATATGAGGAACCATCTTCAGTTAAGGGTTTAATAAAGTTAGGATTGTTACCTAATACAGAACACCTTTCAATTGAAAACTTATATACTAATTACGAAGCTAGTAAGAGCCAAGAATACAATGATTTGGAAACAAATGTAGATGGGATTCTTATCACACACCCACATAAAGACCATTTTTATGGTCTATCGTTTATTAACAGAAATATTCCTATTTATACGGGAGTTTTTACAAAAAAAATTATATCTGCTTATTATAAATGTTCAAAGGTTTCGATCAGTAATAATTACGGTGGGTTAGAATGGAAACTTTTTCGTACGGGGGATGTCCTTAATATCAAAGGATTAAAAATAATTCCCGTGCATGTCGATCATTCCATTCCAGCAGCTTACGGATTTATAATTAAAACATCTACGTGCAATATCGTTTATACGGGAGATTTTCGTATGCATGGACCCTTATCTGCTATGACTCAAGATTTTTTGCACGAAATAACAAATAAAGGTCTTGATAAGATTGATATTTTGATCTGTGAAGGAACACATATTCATAGGGGTGCAATTGAGTCCGAAAATAATGTAGAGAAAAATCTTGAACAGCTATTCCTTGAAAATCCTTTTGATTTTTTTTTAGTAAAGTATGATCGTTTAGATTGGGATCGTTTCAGGACTTTTTCTATAATTGCGAAGAAACATGGTTGGAAATTTGTCATTACCGAAAAAGACGCATATTTCTATTATCTTATGAATAAAGATGAAATCTACGAGAGTATGAAAAATCCAAATATAATCGATGATGATCACATTTTAATATTGTCTCGTGGGTATGCAAGGTACCGTTGGCAAGAAAAAATAAGACAAGCGCTACATAAGGAAAAGAAGGGCTTCCGGTTTATAAAATATAATGAAATTAAAGAGTTAAAAAGTCAATTTCTCTTTTATATTACTTCTGTTCAAAAAGATATTATTAAAAAAATAAATCCGAATTTTAAGGGAGCTTTTATATCATCTAGTATAGATCCGTATACGGAGGAGTATATTGATAATAATAGAACATTAACTCGTTATTTCCGTCAATATGGCATTCCTTCTTACAGAGTACATGCATCTGGACACGCGATGCCACATCATTTAATAAACTTTATCAATACGGTTAATCCTAAATATTTAATCCCAGTTCACACCGAACATCCCCATTTTTTTAAAACTTTTTTCAAAAATTCTGAAATTGAGGTGCTAGTTCCTAATAAAAACGATAAAAT
>JAUWZR010000290.1 GCA_030615235.1 Promethearchaeota archaeon | reverse complement strand
CCTACCAAAATTATTTAAGGTTAAACTCTATTTTTAATTTATTCTTAAACTCAATTTAAACAAGTGTTATAAATGATTCCAGAAGTAATTACAATTGGTAGTTGTACACTTGATTGTATGCTACAAGTTAAAGATATTCTTAGATTTGAACTTTTAGATAAGGATCTTGTTAAAAAATATACGGCAATTGAATACAGTCACAAATTGAATGTCGATGGAGTTTTATTCGTTCCAGGAGGTTCTGCTGCTAATATTGCTTCAAATTGCGCAATGTTAGGCTTGATTAGTGCTTATATTGGGGTACTAGGCAATGATTTTTCTGCTGATATATGTTTAGATGACATGAAAAAGAGGGGAGTTGATCTAACGAATGTCATTCAAACTGATGGTGATTGTACTGCTTTTTCTGTAATTTTAAAAACAGACTGGGGAAAAGATCGGAGTATTTTAGCATATAAGGGTGCAAATAACATGTTGAAACCCGAGGATGTAAAAAAAGAATTTTTTCAAGATATAAAAGCTTTTGCTTGGACTTCCTTGACTACAGAAGATGGATGCAAAGCAATCGAAAAAGCAATTACTTTTACATTAGAAAATAATGGAAAAGTCTTTGCTGCTCCTAGCATGTCAATCATTAAAAATAGTCCAAAATGGGCAAAAATTTTAATTTCTAACTCGGATGTAGTTTCCCTGAATAAAGAAGAAGCACAAGAATTTACTGAAGAGCAAGACACCGTGCCTATAATTCATAAATTTTTGGATATGGGCGTAGAATTAATATCAATTACAGATGGACCAAATGGATCTATAATTTCAGACGGTCAAAATATTGTAAATAGCTCGATTTATGAAGGTCCAGTTGAAGACACAACGGGTGCTGGAGATGCTTTTCTAAGTGGTCTTTTAATATCTCACCTTAATGAATTTTCTTTAGAGAAGTCCTCTAAAATGGCAACAGCAATGTCCTATTTAGAAAGTAAGGAGATCGGAGTTCGAGAGGGTTTACCTAACAGCTTGAAAGAATTAGAAGATTTTATTAGCAATAATCCGATAAAACAGATTGTATCTAAAATTTTATAGCACAAAATTCTAATTACATTCTAAGTTTTATGTTAAAAGATTAAATTTTAATTTCTTAGTGCATTTTTCATATCATTAAACTATTTAAATGAAAAGCGCTGCTAGTATAGTGGTCAGTATACTCCTCATTTGGTGAGCAAATTTGGGTATAGCAGGTTGCCAACTTGGTGACCCGGGTTCGATTCCCGGGCGGCGCATATCTATTTTTATTTTATAGAATTTATTAAATAAAATTCACTCTAATTAGATTATGATTATTTAGAAGGTGTTTTCAGTTGGATGATAAAGAAGTTGGTAAATATTGGGATGAAAATGCAGAAAATTGGATCAGACTAGCCAGATTGGGCTATGATAGATGCCGAGATTTAATTAATTCTCCTGCTTTTTTTAAAATGCTGCCCGACATAAAATATTCAAAGGGTTTAGACATTGGTTGCGGAGAAGGGCATAATACAAGAATTGCAGCGAAAAAAGGAGCAAAAATTACTGCCGTCGATATTTCCAAAATATTTATCGCTTCGGCAAAAGCGAAAGAAAATCGAGAACCGTTAGGAATTAAATATCAAGTTGCCAGCGCTATAGATCTTCCATTCCCAGATGAATATTTTGATTTCGCCATAGCTACAATGAGTCTAATGGATATCTCAGACAATGAACAAGCATTATATGAAGCCTTTAGAGTTATAAAACCTAACGGGTTCTTTCAATTTTCAATCACCCATCCATGTTTTACGATATCAGCCTTAGGATGGGTCACAAACGATGAAGGTAAGAGAACTGGATTAATCGTATCAGATTATTTTAAAAAATACGAAGGCGAAATTGAAGAATGGATATTTGGAGCGGCTCCAAAAGATATGACAAATAAAATGAAAAAGTTTAAGATTCCCAGATTTACTAGAATATTGTCTGAATGGCTTAATTTATTGATAAAAGTAGGTTTCGTTTTAGAAGAATTCTGCGAGCCATATCCCGAAGAGGAAATATTGAAAAAATATCCTGAGGAGTATGATAGTACGATTATACCCTTTTTTTTGATTATACGCTGTCGGAAGCCAAATAAATAAACATTTACGATTTCACAAAACTTCGTGAAAGGTGTGTTTCACGATCTATTCTAATTCTAATGGGTATTTTTATTATAAAGTGCTTAAAAAATCAGACACGACAGTAGATCTCGGAATTTCAATTTTAAAATAATTTTCAACTATGTTGTAGAGAAAATTTAAGTACGGTAATTGGATTTTTACATTATAAACATTCGCTAACTCTTCAATTATCTCTTTAGAAATAAGTTTCTCTTTCTTTTTTAAATTTTTGACTCTTTCAGCAATTGTTTCCGAAAGTTCGTAAGTTTTTTGGATTTCATTATACAAATAAGTT
>JAUWZR010000072.1 GCA_030615235.1 Promethearchaeota archaeon | reverse complement strand
ATTCTGTCAAACACTCGTCAGATAATCCCAAATCGTTGTACGATGTTATTTTCTTTATAAATTTAAGTTTATCTTCTAAAGTAACCTTGTATTTAACTGGAAATCGCGTAATTTTTAAACCGTTTACGTGATCGTAGAATTTTTCTCCGATGCTTATAATTCTACCATTAGGTTCCCTTAAAGCATTAAAATCAATTGCTGTAGAAGTGTAAACATCAAGTGTAAATTTGTATTTCGAATTCATAATTTCTGCTATGCTTTGGATGTAAAATTCTGCACCCGAAATGGCAGGAAAATATCTTGTTGGAAAATATAAAATATGGTTCAATCTTAAGATCCTTTTTATTTATCAATTATAATTAATATATGATAATCAAATGTCAAAAGATTTATTATTTGATATATCTTTGATGGCTGAAAAGAAAGGCGTTATTGATGAAGAATTGTTGAATTTCATAAATAGTACTTTTCCTGATAAAGTCAACAAGGTAATAAAAGTTATAAAAAGAGGTATAACAAAATATACCTTTAACCCTTCGAGGAGAGTTGTTTGGATAGCTTTGGGAGAAAATGATGAATATTTATTATATCCAAAATTGTACTGTTCTTGCCAAGACTTTTATAAAGCCGTAGTAATACAAAGAAGAAGATCGTTTTGTAAACATTTATTGGCTCAAGTAATCTGTGAAAATTTGCCTGATTTTAGAGAATCTGAACTAGAAGATGATGAATTTAATGAATTCATTGATGATTTAGATTTAAAATTTTAAAATATCTGCATTCTTAATCGATTTCATGATCAACGCCTTGATATTTACTCTTTTTTCTGAATTGAGGACTTCATCAAGTTTCGCATGAGTTTCAGGGTATTGAGGATTAAAATTGCATCCTGCTGAGGGTTCAGAAGAGGTTTTATAGGTCCTTATTCGCTTGTTTAAATCGATTACTTCTTGTTTATCGCATCCTATTAACGGCCTTAACATTATGCAACCAGAGATAATGTTATTATAGGCATATAAATTGTCTAGAGTTTGACTTGCTTGTTCTCCTAAAATATCACCAGTTACTATTATATTAGTTTGAAATAATTCTCCTAATTTCTTAGCTATTCTTAGCATTAATCGTTTGCATAAAACACATGTTAACTTTCGGTCGCAGAATTCTTTAAAAACGTCTAAGTTGTTGTCGTGATAAATAAAATAGACGACAACTTCGGAATCTACATATTTTTTTAGGATAGTAATAATCTTAATAATTTTTTTCTTCATAGAATTATCTACATCGTCTGCTGTTAAAAAAGACAAAAAGGTAGGAACAAAATTTTTCCTTATCATTAAAAATGCTGCTATTGGACTATCCAAACCTCCGGAGAGTAAAGATATAAATTTTTTCATAATGAGACTCAATTATTATTTCGTAGTTAATTCTTCCCTTTCCCATTCTTTCAAATATTTATTGAAATCTTCTAAACTTATTTGTCTAGTTATCTTAATTTTGTTTTTAAATTCAAGTTGCTTAATTTTCAACATTAAATTTTTATTTTTTATTAAATGGTTTTGAGCATTTGGATATTCGTTTTTAAAAATTTCTTTCATAGTCGAAAAACTAGCATTTTTTAATAGGTCATAGTGGTTATTTACATAATAGCATAATGGATCAATGCTAATTTGAAAATTAAAAGCATCTACTTGTTTTAAAGCCAAAGGATATGCTTTGCATGCTAATGGTTTTGTATCATGAACTGTACAACCATGATTGTTATCATAGAAAGGGCATCCATTAGTATTTTTGTCGAATAATATTTTGTATGTCACAATTAATATTTTTTTATTTAATATATCAGGAAAAATTAAGTCTTCTATAACCTTAAAAGTAATTCCTCGTTTTTTGGCTATTTCGATTAAGAGATTCGCCTCTTCGGGGTACAATGGAATTCTTTTTATATAATCTGCATTAGAAAGGTTGAGTTTAAAACAACATTTTCCGCATTTCAGACATGCATAGTTTAGCTTGGTCACTTCTAAAGGATTTAAAAAAAAATTAATATTGTCGGTAAAAAATCCGATACATCTAATGATACTTTAGAAAATAAAATTTTTGTGATATTATGAATATATTACTTTTACGGTAAATGTTGTGTCTATTAGGATAACACATTGATTTTAAAGACATAAAAAAGATTCTTATTCTATCATATAATAATAGTTAAGCTAAAAAAATGACAGAGTCTGGGATAAGGATAATTAAACATTTTGATTTTAACGAGGAAGATTTTAATGATCCAATATGTATTTTAGGTATGCCAGGAATAGCTGATGTCGGAAAATTTGCGATTGATTCTTTAATAGGCCAATTAGACGCTAAAAACTTAATGGATTTTATATTTGATGATTATCCAGCAGGAGCTATAGTGGATGATAGTTTGCTATCCGCCCCTAAAGCAGAGATTTTATTTTGGAAAGATCCTGAACAAAAAAGAGACATTTTTTTAATCACTGCGGACGCTCAGAGTTTAACACCTAAAGGAATCTATAGAATTTCAAATTTCCTTTCGGAAATTATATTTCAATGTAAAATTAAGTTGATAATAGCCCTAGGAGCTTATCCAGTAAATAGTCGTAAAATCAATACAAAAATTCCTAAAATATATGTAAGTTCGACAAACCGAGAGTTGTTAGAAAAATTTCTTGCTAAAACCAATTGTAATAAGATTCAAAAAGGCGTAATTATCGGTGCTAATGGGCTAATCCCTACACTAGCAAAAGCACGGTTTAATTTAGACGGAATAGTTCTTTTAGCAGAAACAGATAACATTGCTATGGTAAATGAAGATATAACTGATTTAAAGGCGTCAATAACACTTTTGGAGATGCTTAAGAAATCATTCACTTTACCAATTAAAAAGAAATATTCACTTGATAATATAGAGGATATAACTAAAAGTCTACAAAACAAAAGAGACCAATTAGAAAAAGATTTAAATACATTTCAGTTTGTTGATACTGAGGATAAGAGAAAGTCATTATACATATAATCCTTTTATTTTCTTAACAAATTCTATATTTTAGGGAATTTTTACAACATTTTTAATTATTTGCGAAAAATTTTTTAACCTTAATTAATTTTAAAACTTATGAATTACATTTGCGCTCGAAAAAGCTGCGGAAAAGAAGTCTCTAAAAAAGAATTAAACGCACTTCCAGGGATAAAATGTTCTCACTGTGGATTTCGTATATTATACAAAAAACGCCCTGATGTAATAAAACGGATTAAAATTCGCTAATTTTTTGTTAATTTTATTGCTATCTCATTTTCAATGCTCTTTATGGATTTAAGTCAAACCTTAAGTGATTTACTATTTCCTTATACCTGTTCCTAATAGTAGCTTCGGTAACACCAGCAGCTAGCGAAATTTCTTTTTGAGTCCTCCTTTCTCCTTCCTGTATTGCTGCAACATATAACGCAGCCCCAGCTAGACCTGTTGGTGCTTTTCCAACAGTTAAGTGATATTTTTTAGCTAATTTTAATAATTCCGCAGCTCGGTTTTGAGTTCTACCCGAAAGATTTAATTCAGCACAAAAACGAGGAATAAAATTAATCGGTGAAGAAACTTGAATATTTACCTTCAATTCACTTAAAATTAACCTATAACATCGAGCTATTTTTTTTTTATCAACTAAAGCAAACTCGGTAAAATCATCGAGAGTCTTAGGGATATTATTTAATCTGCATGATAAATAAATAGATGCTATCAACATTGCTTCAATTGATCTTCCACGTATAAGATTCTTATGGGCCATTTTTCTATAGATGTGAGCTGCAGATTCTTTTAATTCTCTTGACACATTCAATTGCGAAGAAAATCGATCTAACTCGTTCATTGCGTAAGCTAAATTCCTATCTATTGATTTGTTAGTTCTCGTTCGGACATGCCATTTTCTCAATCGATAGACTTCGGCTTTCATTTTAGGGCTTATACTCTTACCAAAAGCGTCTTTATTTTTCCAACCAATCATAGTACTTAGTCCTTTATCATGAAGAGTTAATGTTGTTGGTGCTCCTACTCTAGCTTTTTTATTTGCTTCTTCTGAGGAAAAAGCTCTCCATTCTGGACCAGAATCAATAAGTTTTTGGCTTAAAACTAAACCACATACATTACAGACTATTTCGCCCCTTGCGTTATCAGAAATTAGATTTCCATTCCCACATTCTGGGCATAAATTTAAATTATTTTGAGGCATTGAAAGATCCAATTACTTATACCCATATAAAGTTCAATTCCTTAATTCCTATAATTAAAATCATACATTTAAATGTTTGCGTTTTATGGATTTATCAGTTAATAAAAAACCTCTTTTAAAAAATTGGCTTATATCATTTCATCAAAAAATTTTAATAAGTTAGAAATTTCTAATTATATAATGCGACATTTTTATAAAAGTCACGGAAAACACTGTTATCTTCGATCTTTTCAAACAGTTTGTAAAAAGTGCGGTGCTGATGTTTTATACTGGGAATGTACTCATGGAAGTAAAATGTTTTTTCAATATCCCCCGTATGGAAAATTAATAAGGCATAATTGTCGGAAAGATCGTGGATTATTGAGGGGGGAAAAAAAATTTCCAATTGTTGTTAAAACACCTAAGGGTCTATTAGGAGAACCATATTATAATTGTGCTGTGTGTGGAAAAATGTTTAGAGATGAAGGTTCCTTAAAAGATCACTTTAATGCACAAAGGAAAAATGACTTAGAACATAAAATGTTTTCAAGTAATAAACTGACATTCCAAAACATAAATAGTTCTATGAACAATTCATACACTAACCGTAGTACAGTTCAACATAAACCAAAGTTTGGAAGAATCAATATTAAGGCATCAAAAGATGAATAGACCATTAACCACAAATTTTTAATACAAATTTTATAATTATATTTATACTATTATTATTATTAATTCTGCATAGGATATTTTAATCGAAAAAATTGGAGAAAAATATGCCAACCGATCCAGCTACCATTGTTTACAATTTAATACAAAAAGATCCAAGTATTATTGCTGCTGCTGTAGTTCAAGGAAGTAACAATATCCTTTACACAACAGACAACTGGGATATTAGTTCTGAAGTCGGTAAAGTAATCTCAAGCTGGAATAGTATGAACGCACCATCCGTAATACTTTCAGGCGTGAAATATTCAGTTCTTCAGTGTACGTCAGAGAGACTAGTTGCTACTTCAATTCGAGGTGAAGGACACATTATTGGGGCGAAAGACGAAGAACATAAAATTCTTATTTATCTCGAGCCCGATGGGGATCCGAGGGGAGCTACAATGGATACAGCAAGAGCTCTTTCAGAATTAAGCTCAAAACAAAGTTATATCGATCCGAATTCCCAATTAGGCACTGTAGGTGGAAGAGTTCAACCAAGTGCTGGAGCCAACATAGATCCTCAACTGAAGGGAGAGGTTCAGTCGTTTTTAGAATGGATTAAAGACAACGAGGGTCTTTCGGGATATATCAATTATTATCTTCAGCAAAACAACACATCTATCATATCAGAGCTTTCAAAAATATATTCTGAGCTAAGGCAGATTTTTGGAGTCTAGGTTCTCACGAGCCTATGTACAAAGATATAAAAGATTTACGAACGATATTATTATAGAAATTGATTATCAAATATAGTGGTATAATTGGAAAATCCAAAGAAAGACAATAAAAATCCGACAAGAATCAAAGATACGACACCTAAGTCAAATCCTAAATTTTCTAGAGAAAAAAATAAAGACCAGAAAAAATCCTTTATTAAAAAAAAGAAAAAGATTGATAAATCAAAATTAGCTACATCAACTGTAGATGATGTTGAATTAGGAATCCCATTAGTTCCAGAATCGCCAAAAAAGAAGAATAAACTAACAATTAATTCTCCAGGATTATCTGTTGATCTTTTGCAAAAATTGAAAAGGTTAGAATCTGATAATATTAAAGTTGTTTTAGTAAATTGTGAACGGTGTAGAGAAATAATTCCAGTATGCATCCCAAAAAATTATGTTATTAAATCTGACTTACCAGTTGTTCCAATAAGTTATGTTCATAGTAATTCAAATATGGAGGATCAACATTGTATTACACTTCATCTTGATCATGATTTTGACATACGTAGGCAGCGGATTTCTGATGTAGTTTTTTCTCCTGAATAATTATATCTATCTTGGTTTCTAATTTTAACCCTATTTATTAAATCGTTGAATTACAATCTTTAACTATGAACTAATATGTTTTAACAAAATCCATTAAGGTTAAGACAACCAACTAGAAAGAATCGCTAAAAGGATAGGAATTAAGCATAGTAAGCTGATAAAATAAATAAAACTATTTCTCCACTTTAAATCGTTTGGATTTAATATTATATTACAATTATAGCAATATTTAAGATTAGCATTAGCAATTTTACTACCACAATAATAGCAGCTAATATTTCCATTATTTTCTCTAATCGAATAATCGTCCTTAGATTCTAACATTCAATATTAATAACGAATTTGATTTAAAAGAATTAAAAAAATACTAACAATTATAATATATATTCTAAAGTTAAATTTAATTATAAAATCATTGATTTATAGGTGAATTTACTATTTCTGGTTACATAGGTAAAAGTATTAGGCTAGAACGAATATTTAATAGAGATACAAAAAGAACAATTATAGTTCCAATGGATCATGGATTAACTTTAGGCCCAATTAAAGGAATAGAAAGAAATTTAGAAGACATGATTAACAAAATTGCCTTAGGTGGCGCTAATGCGGTTTTAGGACATATTGGGATTCCACTTTATGGCCATAGGGGATATGGTCCAGATATCGGATTGATACTACACTTATCAGGATCCACATCATTAAGCCCAGAATCAAATTACAAAGTCCTAGTAAATAATGTATTGGAAGCTGTAAAGTTGGGTGCTGATGGCGTATCTTTACACATTAACATCGGAACAAAAACTGATCCAGAAATGCTAGAAATCTTGGGAAATGTTTCACGCGAGTGCAGAGAATTTGGGATGCCACTTTTGGCAATGATGTATCCTCGTGGAGAAAATATTGATAACGAGCACGACGTTCAAGTTGTTAAAATCGCCGCAAGAGTTGCTGCGGAACTCGGAGCAGATATAGTAAAAACAAATTGGACAGGAGATCCTGATTCTTTTAAAGAAGTTGTAGCAGGATGTATGGCTCCTGTTATTATCGCCGGAGGTGTAAAGGCAAGTATGAGAGAACTTTTAGAAGTAACTAAACAATCTATAGAAGTTGGCGGCGCAGGCGTAGCGTACGGAAGAAATGTGTTTCAAGCAGAAGATCCTACAAAAGTTGTAAAAGCACTATATTTAGTTGTTCATAAGAATTACGAAGTAAGTGAAGCCATTAAAGAAATTGGGATTTAAAACAATTTATTTTACATTTAAGGTGACATCTTAAAATGAAACCACTTATTGAAAAACGGAAAAAATTTGAAAGTATTTTTTTATATGTTTCTATTTTTAAATTAGTAAAAAGTTATCTCGTACTTATTTCCGATGAAGAAGGTATGGGTATCGGAACTGTAACATTAGGAATCCCTTCTATAATTGAGAATATGAAAACTTCTTCTGCTTCTCACCAAATATTTGGAGTTCAAAGTAAAATTTTAAGTAAGATTATCGTCGAAAAGATGTCTTCCGACCTTAAAGAGCCCGTATTGCTTCTATTTTTTTTAAAACACATCAAAGAAGATCAAGAGGTTACCAAACCTTTAATGGAATTACTGAAGGAAGCATTAATTGAAATTTCTTAGAAATAAATGAAGTAATGAATATTTTAGAAATAATCTTACGAGTTTCTATTCTTACTATTAATAATAAAGATGCAGGGAAGGGGATTTGAACCCCTGTAGACCTATGTCAATGGATCTTGAGTGTGGCTCAAGAACATATTATGTGTTCTCGATTGTGTCCACCGCCGTTG
The DNA here is from genome assembly GCA_030615235.1 of Promethearchaeota archaeon. Taxonomy (GTDB): domain Archaea; phylum Asgardarchaeota; class Lokiarchaeia; order Sigyniarchaeales; family SOKP01; genus SOKP01. The sequence continues at coordinate 2,354 of JAUWZR010000072.1, read as the reverse complement.
ACCGCTTGGCTATCCCTGCAATCCTAAGGCGCTATTTATCGAATTATCGAGTTATTGTTAAATAGAAAAGGGATGCACAATTTTTCTTGATTTTTACCCTGTGAAAAGAAACATGAATACGAAAACAACCGCCATCATACCAAACATGAATATCATTTGAATTCTGCTTTTTTTTTTCTTCTTTTTTTGACTGCCATGGTAATTATCTCGACAATTTTGGCTACAAAATTGCTTATCTGTTGGCATTGCTTTTCCGCAAATAGGACAATGGCTATGAGGTCCCCATTTTTTTTTAATCTGATCTTTCCAAGTAGATTGAGACATTCTCTTTTTACTTACATGTTAAGTTTTTAATTACTATGTTAGAAAAATGTGCTAAATTTTAATATTTTATTATAAAAAAAGTTATTTCGTGATTGTTGTGCCTACATTCACTTTTTCGTTATTCCATAATTTTTTAAACTGATCTAGATTCGAGCCCGAAATTATCGATACTACCACATTACTTCTTTTTAATATCTGCAAAGAAACTGCGTCAAAAATCCTATATTCTCCAGCCGCAGCTTGAGTATCTTCGGACATTTCTAAAATAATTTTTTGAAGGGAATCGTAATTAAGTTCTCTCAATAATTTTGCGTCATCAAATACTTTTGGATCTTTATCGTAAATGCCATCAACATCAGTGAGGATTATTAACCGCGCTGCTTTTAGAAATTCTGCTACTTGAATAGCTACAGAAGTCGTTGATTGCCCCGGTTGTAATCCTCCCATAACTACAATTTTACTAGTAATAATCGCTTTCGATAATTCTTCAAATGATTCTGGAACCTGAGGATAAGCAAACTCTTTCATGTTAGCTACTATTAATCGGGAGTTTATTCGCGATATATCAATTCCTATCATATCACATAATATTTCATTCTCAGTAAATTCTCTTATTGCTTTAATATATTGTCTAGCTATCTTTCCTCCGCCACATACAATAACAATTGAATCGTAATTTTTATCGTTTTTTATTAAATCGCAAAATTCGGTAATTTTTTTATAATTTATAGTTCCCCCTTCAGAAAATAGAAGAGAGCCCCCAAACTTTATCACAATATTCTTTGTCATAATAAACTATAATTGACTTTTATTTTTTAATTAATATATAATTAAATTGGGTCAAGTAAATATTTAATGGGTATGGTAAGTAATACTAATAAAATTATTGTTGAAGTTCCCCACCGCATTTCGGGTTTTTTTGAAATTGTAGATAAAGAAAATGGGATTCCAATTAAAAATCCTGAAAAAATTGGCTCTCGAGGAGCCGGTTTTAATGTAAGTGGGGTAGGGGAAACGGTTATATCTTCTAAAAAGCTCGAAAAAGAAGAGGAAAGTCAGTGCTCGATTTATATTAATGAAGAAAAATTAGATAATAAAGCGGAAACAACATATTTCATCTTCAATTATATTAGAAAACTGATTGATTACCCCATTAACGTAAAAATAGAACACTTTTTTGATTTACCCGTTGGCTGTGGTTACGGGGCAAGTGGTTCAGGAGCATTAGGAACGATCTTTGGATTGAATGAACTATTGAACCTAAACTTGACTAATTTAGAAAGCGGAAGAATAGCTCACATTGCTGAAGTTGTTAATAAAACGGGATTAGGTACTGTTTGTGGTCAATTAGGAAGAGGTTTGTGTGTTTTAAAAGAACCAGGTTATCCTTGTAACCACGAGCGTTTAAAAAGTCCAAACAATCTCTACGTAATTTGTGGCTCTTTTGGACCAATACAAACAAAATCGATATTATCAGATACAAATTTAAGTTCAAACATTAAGCAAGCTGGAAAACTTGCGTTGAGAGAATTATTGTCAGAACTTAATTATAGGAATTTTGTTAAAGTTTCATTCCAATTTGTAGAAGATACACAAATCATGAATGTTTTAAACTTAGAGAAAGTAAGCGACCTATTAAACGATTTATGGAAATTGGATATAATAGGAGCAAGCATGAATCAATTAGATCGCTCTGTTTATGTATTTTGTAAAAAAGGAAAAGAAAAGGAAGTATTTGAAATCTATAACACATATAAACCAGATATAAAAACATTTACATTAACAATAAACGATCAAAAAACAATCAATTTTAAAGAATAAAGAAAAGAAATTATATGATGCTCTTCTAGAAAATCTTTTTATGGTATACGGTAATGACCAGCCATCTTTTATCAATCTATTTGTTGATTAAGATTTCTAAAAACTTTTTTCAGAAATTTGAATCCTCAACAATGCAATCTATTTCTCATTGGGATTATTTAAACTTCGAATTAAAAAAGAAGAAGTATATGATGTTTATACTTAAAACA
>JAUWZR010000156.1 GCA_030615235.1 Promethearchaeota archaeon | reverse complement strand
ATTTATTTTTTTATGTGTTTTAGATATTATAAAATAATTCTTTACTACATGGAAAATAATAAATTCTCCGTTATTAAAATTATCCTTCTCCGATTTGGATAAAAATTCTCTGTAGATAATTATTTATATCAAGATTATTATATATCTTTAAGAATACTGATTTGAATTTTTCAGTAGAGGTGTGAAATAGGAAAATGTCGTATGCATTATCTGAAGGAAAATTTCCTAAAAAACCTAATGGAGTAACGATTTCAAAACTCTGTAAAGAAGATTTTAAAAATTTTAAAGAAAGAAATGGAACGATACTGTTGGAGCATTTAAGCACACTTATTAAAGACCTTGAAAAAAGAGGTATCAATCCAGATATCTACAAGAAAGAAAAACAAGATTTGGAAGAAATTCGGGAATTAATTATAAAGGGCGCAGAAAAGGTAGCTTTTACTCAATTCGCCAGAACATTTCCTTATTGTTTGCCACATAGATCGATACGTTAAATTTTATTGAACATTTTTTCTATATCTTTAGCGAGAGTGAATAGGCTTTTGAGTTTCTTTAAGTTTAAGTCTTGAGTTTCAAAAATTATATGCTGACAATCGTATTTAGTAAAATCAAATTCAATTATATTGATATTAAATCTTTCTCTCTCATCCCATAAACGGGATCCCGGATATGGCGTAGCAATAAAGTAGTTTATTTTGTCATTAGTATCTAATGGTAACTCTTTAATGAAATCTAAAGTTTCTTGAAAAGTAAACTCAGTCTCTCCAGGTAGTCCTAAGACAAAGTAAGCCTGTACGGGGATATTTACAGCTTTCAAATGTTTTATTCCTGAAAGTACTCGCTTAGGATCCTGGTATTTCAAATTGGTTTTCAAGACTTTTAAGCTAGCGGATTCAATACCAGTGGCGATGAGCTTACAACCAGCTTCTTTGAGTAAACGGGCATCCTTACCAGAAATGCTATCAACTCGTAGTTCACATCCCCATGGAATTTTAATCTCGTTGTCAATAAATAATCTGCAAAAGCCTTGGAAAAATTTATTGTCAATGTTAATATTGTCATAAAAGTTGATATAGTTGTAAGTTTGATAAGAAATAATATCTCTGATCTCAGACAAAATTGAATCTAAACTTCTAATCCTAGTTTTTGGAAACAATTTTTGCCTGGAGCAGAACGAACAGGCGTTGGGGCATCCTCTATTGACTATCACGCTTGCTACCCTATAGTAAAAGTTTTCTTGGGTCAGAAGATATCTTGATGGTATTGGAATTGTTTCTATATCAATTGGTTTTGGAAATCCCGTGAATACAATACTTCCATCAAAATTCCTATAAGCTAAACCCTTTAATTTCTCTAATTCTCTTCCGAAAGCTTGAGAGGCTATTAAATTGTTTTTTTCTCGAATTATAAGATTCATTAATTCAAGGAATGATGTTTCCGATTCTCCTATACATATAAAATCAATTGAAGGTTCAGAATTTAAGATTTCTTCGTATTGAAATGAAACATGAGGTCCTCCCAAAACCACAATCTTTTCTCTATTGGATTGTTTTATCAATTCAGCAATTTTTTTAGCTAGATAAAATGTATTAGTAAGCGATGTTATACCAATGATATCGTGTCCTTTAGTTTTTTCACTAATTATTTTATTTAGTTCCTCAGGCTCCAAACCATAATACTGTTCTAAATCTAAAATTTCTACATGTAAATTATGTCGATCCAAAACAGCTGCTAAATATAAAATCCCAAGATTTGGTTCCCTAAAAAACTCAGAATGAAATTCAGTAGGCTTGGTAGTTTTTGGATTTATTAAAAGAATCATATGAATTATTTAGGATTAGATTATTTATTCTGATCTTATTTTATTCTCCAATTTTTTCATTACTATTACTATTTTCTTCCTCTGACTCTACATTTGGTAGTGAATCAGGAATTTGAAAAGCTGCCATCAATGTATCCATGTCTCCCTTGCTACTTATTTTTTCTTCGTAAATAACTGGAGATTTGATGCGAAGAGAAGGTAAATTTTCATAGCTATTGACATACAGTTCGATCCCTTGAATTGATCTGTTTCTAACAATTATACGGGTGGAGTAATTCCGGTCATTAAAGAATGTAAAACCGTTATTTAGCCTCCCAAGTTTCACTAAATTAGTCGAATATTGCTCCTCTTTGAGTATTGCTTCTGGAGTATCTTCTTCGGAGTAAATGTTACCGGCTATGATGAGAAAAATCCTTCTTAAATCTTCCGGTTTAGCATATGAATTAATAATTTCCATAGCTTTACTTAATCGAGGATTGTGAATAATTATCTCCCCTACAGTTCCATCAATAATGGCTTCGGAAAAGTCTTTTTTGCCAATTGCCTGTGCTCTACCCGGTGCGATGGATTGTACCATTACTTCTTGAAATTCGGGATCCTCTGTAGAATACATATTTAGAGGATATACTCGATAAAAAAGTTTTAATTGTTTTCGGAGCATACCCGCTAAGATTCCACCATAAATTTGAAGCTTGAAGGGGCTATTTTGCCCGTTATATGTCCAGATTCTTTTTTTATTGTGATCTACGAGCAAGTAAACCTTTCGACTATTCATAACATTAATAACTTCTCCTATTATAGGAACATCGTCTATCTCAATGCTCAAGTAGTAAGGGAATTCCCTCACTTCTAGTACTTCAAAAATCTGCGTCATATAAATAAATCCCAATTTTTTTTAATAGGAGGTGATCTTTAATCTTTAATAGGAGGTGATCTTTAAAATAAATTGTATTTTTTTCCGAAAATTAATAATTTGTGTTCCTTGAACGCAAAATCAATAAAATATTTAAATTTTAGGATATTAATTTTAGTAATTTCCTTATTATTAGTTCGATAACAATGAGTTCAGAGAAAAGAGTATACCGGCTTAATATTTCTGGTGGGAATACGGGTCTCGGAAAAGGCTTATCTAAGCAAATTGAAATAGATGAAAAAAAATCGCGCCTTTTTGAAGGGATGAAAATTGGTCAATCAATAAATGGCGGTCTAATTGGATTTCCTAATTACGAATTTGAAATAACCGGAGGTTCAGACGCTAGCGGTTTCCCAATGAGAAAAGACGTTCACGGTCCCGTAAAGAAAAGGATTCTCGTTTCAAAAAGAGGGATCGGGTATAAACCTAGAAGAAAAGGGCAAAAGCGAAGAAAAATGGTTAGGGGCAACGAGATTACTTTTGATATGACACTGATCAACCTTAAAGTATTAAAATACGGGGAAACTGAACTTTTTAAAATAGCAAAGGGATAAAAACTATATTTAACAAAGTGAGATGACATTTCCATGGTTAAAGTAAAAAAATGCTCTTTTTGTGGCTACGATATCCCAATCGGCAAAGGACACATGTATATCAAAAAAGATGGGACAATCTATAACTTTTGCACTCATAAATGTCGAATTGCAACATTGGTCCAGAAACGTAATCCTCGTAAAGTACGATGGACTGCGTTATATGGCAAAGAATAGCCCAAATCTAAGATTTCTTCCACTACATTTACCAGTTGCTTTAATAAAGCTTTAATTTCTTCAAGGGAAGTATACTTCTTTGGAATATAATAATGGTGTTTACTTAATAGGATTTATAAATAGAATCAGAAAATTATGTTAATATATTATTATTACTTATTATCTCTCTGAATAAACAATAATTAAAATTTGGAGAAGGTAAGTAAAAAAATGAAAGTTTTAACTATTTTCGATACTAAACATGGGAACACCAAAAGGGTTGCTGAATTAATTGCTGATGGAATTAACTCAGTTGAGGGCAACGAAACAGATGTTGTGAATGTAAAAGACTTTGATCTTAGCGAAGATAAGACATACGACTTAGTAGTAATTGGATCTCCAAACCATGTGGGAAGCCATGTAAAGAATATTAAAAAATTGATAAAAAATCTCTCCAACTCTGCTGTAAAGGTCAATTCATTTGCTGCTTTTGACACCTATATGGGAAAAGACTTTGAAAAAGCTGTTAAGAAGATGGAAAAGCAAATAAGTGAGGATTTACCGAATTCAGCTAGAGTTCTTCCTGGGTTATCAATAAAAGTTAGTGGAATGAAGGGGCCAATTGTAGAAGAGGACTTATCAAAATGTAAAGAATACGGAATTAAGTTGGCTAAGAGAGAGTAAATAATATCTTTTAAGGCTAAGAATTTTAAAATCTCTTCCTTTTTTTTTAAGATTACTTGATTTAAACGGAGTTATCCATTAGTAGAAAGTTGCTTATACTTGAAATATAATTTTTCAATAATAACGTTAAAAGCTTCGATTACACCTTCTCCAGTTTTTGCGGAAGTAGTGAAATATTCGAAAAAATTATATTTTTTAACGATATTTTGAATTTTAGCTTTGTTAATTTCATTTTTGCTTACTAAATCAACTTTATTGGCAAATAATAAAACAGGTATACCGCTACAATACTTGTTTAGTTGGTTATACCAATTTTCTATATGTGTGAAGCTGTTTTTTCCTAAATCGTTTTCTTCAAGGCTATATACTATAATTACCGCTTTAGTCTCTTTATAAAACAAGTGATGCAGAAAATTGAAATCTTCTTGACCTGCTATATCCCAGAACATTAATCTAATCATATCTCCATTAATTTCTTTGTTATATTTTGAAAACTGAGCCCCTATCGTTTTTACATAATCCGTTTCAAATGTCCCTTTCGTGAATTTTTTAATTAAGGATGTTTTACCTACAGCTCCATCTCCAATGACTACTATCTTAAATCGAAATTCCTCAGAGTTCTTCATTAGATTTCTATTACTTAATGAAAAAACAATTTATTTTTAATGAAGATTAGGTTTAGGTTAATATAAAATTTTGGTGAATTGGAATAATTGAATTGTAAACTTCTATCAATTTTTTTTCTCTACAAAAATCTCCATTACCATAGACTCAAGCGAAGGAATATCGTTTAATTGAACTGATTTACTCTTTTGGAAGAATTTCTGTAAAGATTGCCAAATAACACTATTATTCTGTATAGAATCAAGAAAACTCTTAATCTTATGGTGAGCAAAGTACGAGTCTCCTTTAAAGATATAACATACTAAAAATGGTTGAACGGGCATCATAAGAAGAGTATATTGACCAAAAACTGCCCTATCAAGACCTTCAGAAAATACCTCACTAATAATATAATTTACAGTGGTTAGGAACCCTCCTAAAATGTCATCTTCAAAAGAAAAATCTCCTTCAAATTTTTTAGAAAATAAAAGATTGCCACCCTCCGTCAAAATTAATAGCATAATAGGGTCTTCTTTTGATATTTCTGGAACTTCAATCATTCGCTTTTCTACCATATGCCGCATTTGCTCATTTAAACCGGCGACTTTCCAACGCTCAAATAAGGGTGCTTCTGATTCCTTTAATTTCTCCCAAATTTTTATTTGTCTGAGTAATTCATCATGCTCGTATGAAATTTTCATTGCTAATCGTTTCATACCATAAGATTCCGCTATTTTTTGAGCTTGAGTTAAATAACGCCTTGCTGTTTTCATATTGAAATTAATTAAAGCTAATTTGGCTCGTAATATGAAAGTCTCACAAAAAACTAGATATGAATGTTGCTTTTCAGCAATATCCAATAGCCTGGAAATATAATAATTAAGTTCATTAAGTACCTCAATATTATTCTCTATACGATATTCCGTGAGAAGTATGTCACAAAGATGGATATGAGCTTTTATAATAAGATCAAAAGATATAGTTTTAGTTTCTACAATTTCTTTGAATAATTCTTCAGCTTTAGCTTTATCTCGGATTCGAGAACTTGTTTTTAAAATTAGAGCTTTAGTGAATTTGTAAAGAAATTCAATTCTATCGTCTCTTTTCTGGTTATAAATATCTTCTAAACGATGAAAATATTTTTGAGCACGTTCAATATCTCCATGTTCAATGGCTAAGGTTATTAAACTTTCAATAGAGCCTTCAAAAGAAAAAAAACCTTGAGGATTCTGCTCGTAAAGATTTATACTCTCCTCTAAATGTTCCACACCAAGTTCATATTCACCCATTTCACCATATAAAATCCCAATATTATTTAATAGAATAGCAATATTAAAACTACTCTTTATCTTTTTAAATAATTCTAAACCATTTATGTTATATTTCAAGCTTTTATCCATTTCGCCAATAGACGTATAATATACTCCAAAATAGAGTTGACACAGAGCAATCCAGAAGTGATTAAAT
>JAUWZR010000316.1 GCA_030615235.1 Promethearchaeota archaeon | reverse complement strand
GACAGGATATCAATTACTCAAGTATTTTGCAAAAATTCAGAGATATCCAAAAGATAAATTAGAGGGCAGAATCGATGAACTTTTAGAGCTCTTTAAACTATCAGAATGGAAACATGAAAGGACTAGAAAATATTCTAAAGGCATGGTACAAAAGTTAGGAATCATTCAAGCGATCTTACACGATCCGGAGATCATAATCTTAGACGAGCCTCAAACTGGGTTAGATCCCTTGGCTCGCATAGAAATACGTAAGTATATCAGAAAACTTCAATCCCTAGGAAAAACCATCTTTGTCGCATCCCATATGCTCTACGAGATTTCTGAAGTATGCGATAAAATTGCGCTAATAAACTACGGTAAAATTATTGGCTTTGATACAGTAGATAACCTAGCACTTACCTTAAAAACAAGCGAGATAAATTGCCTTTTACTCAAACCACTTGATGCTGAGAAATTAGCTCCACTATTAAATCGACTAGTTGAAAGGCTTAACCCCTATTTAGATCAAAATTTAGATCCAAACACATCAAAAATTCCTATACGGTATAATCTAGAACATCAAGGACTGAAGCTCTATTTTGATGGAAAAAAGGAATCTAAAGGTGAAATTTTGAAAATTTTAGTTAGGGAATTCGAGTCAGATTTCACAGTTATCTCATTTGTTCAACCAAGAACAACTCAGCTAGAACGAATTTACTCACAAATGGTAAAGGATAATACGCCAGAAGGAACAATTAAATTAACAGGAGATGATTCTTAAAATGAGAAATGAAGAAAAATCCTTTATTGGATTATCGCCAATATATCACACGATAATCTTTGAAATGAAAAAGCAGAAAAAGAAGTTATATTTCTTTACATTTATTGCGATCTTAATTGCAGTGTTAACGGGTTATATTTTGCAGCTATTCCCAGAGTTTCTTTTGTCAGCTACACAAGCAGAGTTCTTTAGTGGCGGTTTAAATTTTATCTCGTTCATAACCCTGTTTGCGGCGTGTTTATTTTTTTCGGGTATAATTTGTTCTGAATTTAATAAAAGAACTGGTTTTATTGTCTTTCCAAAAATAAACAAATACAAATTGATTATAGGAAAGTATCTTGGAAATCTAATTCTGGTTGTATTCATTGTTGCAGTGTATTATCTTATCCTCGGACTTTTTGGGTTTCTATATTATGGTGGGCCTATTAATATTCGGATATTTTATTCATTCGGTTTTGCAGTATTATACGTAGTAGCCTTAAGTAGCTTTGTCACCCTATTCAGTTCTTTTATGAAAAACGTGAATATTACAATCATTATAACTTTGGTTATTCTTCTTATGGGATTTAACATAGCTGACCAGATTATAACATTAGTATTTGCTGACACATTTGAACCCTTATACTCATTAGCATATCTGGGTAATTTAATTAGTTCGGTATTGCAAAATCCATTTCCAGATCCTAGATATGTCGAATTTTCATTTGGTGGAATGGGTGGTGGCATGATGGGTGGTGATTTTTCATTTGGTTCTTGGGTAACCCCTAGTATTTTTATGGGAACGACGCTACTGCTCGTATACATCGTTGCTTGTTTCTTGCTAGCAGCAATTTTATTCAAAAGGAGGCAATTATAAAATGTGGTCAATAAAAAGTAAAACCAGAACAAGTATATTGAGCTTAACTATACTTAGCCTATTTCTTATTGGAATTTTTTCTACATCGATAGTAGCTAGCTCAACGTACCAACATACTTTAACGAAAGGAACTGTTGATTTCGTAGTAGAACTCTATAATAGTGCTGAATGGAAAAACACTGTTGATTCTTCCTTAACACCGAGCGATTGGTTTGAAGGAGAGGCAAATGTTACAAATGCAAAAAGCAAAGCAACACTAAGAGGATGGGTACCCGCCACATGGGACACTTGGGATGTTTTTACCTCAATCTTTATGCGCGAATTCTTCAA
>JAUWZR010000149.1 GCA_030615235.1 Promethearchaeota archaeon | reverse complement strand
TGCTATGGCAAAACTAGAGCCAGTTTTATTAGGGGAGATTGATGGACATTTCAGATTGAGGGACGTTATTGTGCCGATAAAAAAGAGGTATGAATTTATTATAATAGACACTCCGCCGACGCTGGGCTTAATAACGCTTAATGCCCTTGTTGCAGCTACTCATATTCTAATTCCAATTCAATCATCTTATCTGAGCTTAGAAGGAACAGATGATCTTCTTGAAACAGTAATAAAGATAAGAAAAAATGTAAATCCTAATTTACAAGTTTTAGGTGTATTAATAACTCTTCATGACAGAAGAACAAATATATCCAGAGATGCAGTAGAAAGAATAAAAAGGGTTTTTGGAAGAAAGGTTTTTAGGACAATGATATCGAAAAGCGTAAAGCTAGAAGAGAGTCCTGCATATAGGGAATCCATTTTTACATATGCTCCGGATTCAGTAGGGGCAATGCAATATAAAAAACTTGCACAGGAGGTTATTAGGCGTGCAAAAAGCTAAAAAGACAGGTTTGCCTGATGATATAACTATGAGGCATGATAATCATTATGTAGATCTTATAGAAGAAAAATTATACGGGCCAAGGATAAGGATGATATCTATAGATAAAATAGATCCAAGTCCTCATCAGGCAAGAACTGAATTAGGGGATATTGAAGAATTAATGGCCTCTATAAAAGAAAAAGGAATTCTTCAGCCGATAATTGTAAGGGAAAAAAATAATAGATATGAAATTATAGCCGGAGAAAGAAGATGCGTTGCAGCTAAAAATGTTGGATTAAAAGATATTGCATGTATAGAGATGAATGTTTCAGACAATGAAGCCATGGAAATAGCGCTGATAGAAAATTTACAAAGAAAAGATTTAGATGTTTTTGAAGAAGCTGATGGCTTAAATTCATTAGCTGATATGTATGGATACAGTCATAAACAAATTTCTGAAAAAATTGGAAAAGCAAGATCGACTATAACTGAAATTATAAGCATAAGTAAAATACCGAAAGAAATAAGAAATCTGTGTGAAGAATTCAGTATAAAAAGTAGAGGTACGATTATTGAGATAGCAAAACAGGAAAATAAAGATAACATGTATAGACTTATTACAGAAATAAAAAAGAGAGAATTAAAAAGAGAAGATACGAGGGATCTTTCTAAGAAGATAAAAGGAAAAGAAAAAAGGATTGATAAATATGTTTATAACTACGAAGAAAGAGATAAAAGTTTTAAGCTAAAAATAGAGTTTAAAAAACAAAGAGTAACAAAGGATGAAATAGTACAAATATTGGAGAAATTGATAAAGAAGCTGAAAGTTAGGTATTTTTAATGAAATATATATATTAGTTGACATAATAACCGTTATGCGACACAATATCACCTAATAATATAACCTATTGATAATAAATAAGTTATAAATTTTCCTCTCCTGTGGATATCTCAACCGCACATATTTTGTGCAATTGTGGGAAAATCAGTAAATTCTATGTAGTAGGTTAATTGCTACTTTTATCGATTGTTTTCTTCCTTTTATCTAAAGATTCGATATCTTCTTTTTGTCAACCTGCATCGCTGAAAAACTTTTTTATATTCCTCTCTACCATCACATCTCCTCTTTAGCAATACTAGAATTATAAAATGATTTAAAATTAATTTTCTATATTTAAAAAATACTTCGCTTTTTCCCTAATTCGAGAAAGATATTTTGATATTGGACTATGATTAGCATATCCTAGTAACTCTGAAATTTCACTCACTTTGGTTATTCCGTTTTTTAGACATATCACTATTCTCCTTTCTTTAGGTACAAGCAATGCTAAGAAATCCTCCCACAAAAGTTTCTCATGAAGTTCACTCGTTGGAGCATGTACTGGAATCGTGTTGTCAAGTTCAATGAAAGTTACTCGTACTTTAGATCTTTTATGATATAATTTTCTCTCAAAATCTTCTTTTGCATATGACCATAGCGGAGAGAAATCATCCTCCACCCTATTCGATCTGATTGCATTAATAATTTCTTTTAATCGGCCTTTACAATCAGCAGTTTTGATTATTTCATTTGCAGCACTCCATGCATCATCTTCACCACACCATATTGATCCACCACATCTTGGTCGGTCAACAATGATTTCTTTTGGAATATTATTACGAAGAGAATGTAATTTCTTCTTTTGTTCATTATTTTCAAAAGGAGCCAGGTCGAATTCTTTCAATCGATTTTCTACAACTTCAACAGCGTAAGGTAGCCAAAAATTTAGGTTATGGGCTAGTAGAACGATTGGGTAGTCTTTTGAAAAAGCTTTCATACGTGAACCTGAATCGAGCAATGGCCAGATAAAATGAGCAAAAGCTTTCGATACTCTATTGTCAAAATCATTTGGAATGAGATTATCAAGGTGCTGGCTAAAAGTCCAAGGAGGCCATATTCCCTTTTTTAGAGCAGGTAATTCATATTTTCTTAAAATCCTTAATGGAATTAAATGATACAATGGTTTAAATGCTTCATAATTACTTTCTCTTACCATTGGGATTAAGTATAAATTAGAACCGTCTATTTTTTTAAGCCATTTTAATTCTTTTGGAAATGTATCGCGAGTAACCTCAGGAATAAATTTTGATCGAAGTTGTCCTGCTTCCCATGCAGCATTCCATTGAGTAACTGTCAACATAGCTTTAGTATCGTAATTTTCGTTAAGAACATTTTCAGGGTTAATTGGTATGTATACAAATTCCGGCGAAGTAATTCTCTTAGGACGAGGGATATATTGAAATATAAATCCCGCAGAAATATTAGAAAGATGAGGAAAATTTTCTGGAAGAAGATTTTTTCCATGAGCCAGCTCAAAGTTTTTAGGTTCAAACGAATTCTTTTTTTTCATTATTGCATCTCTTTTTATCCACAATGAATTAACGCTTTCTATAGAAGATACGACGAAAATGTATATTTTTGTTCTATTTTTATCACTTATTCATCATAATTTCTTATCAATTTGTAATAGTAGATTATGATTAAACCTACCTAAAATCCTATTATTTTACATATCTATGTAAGAAAAAAGCTTGTGCATATTCCCTTAGACTGACTAAATCATAGGCACACTGTTAGCGATTAACGTATAGAATATATGATCATTTTGCAGTCATATTAATTTACGACGATCAACTTTCAAAAAATCACACAATACGCCGAGAATCGCCTTTAATTCAGATGGACATTCGTGTGGTTGTATAAGATTCCGTGTGTATGAAATTTGCTCAAATTTGCATGCGAAAGAGAATATTTGACTAAGTACTTCAGGTTTTGAAAAAAATTCTGAAAGTATTTCGGCAGGATATTCCAAAACTTGTTTATCTATTTCTTTTTCTAGCATAGCTCTGGAGAATAAATCCGCTCTCGATGTGTTGGAGAGCAATTGAAGAGTAGTACTAACGATTTCTTTAGCTCGTTCCTTCCCAGTTTCACCATATCTAAAACCCTCCGATAAGACGTCTTTTCTAGAGGTGACATCTAGATGTGGTATAAATCGAGAAGAATAGTCCAATGTTATTAAAAAATAGGATACGAGAGCATAAAGGAGTCTTACGGAAGCATTTGATGTCTTGTTTGATGCAAGAAACTCTTCGATTAAAAATAGAATTCTTTGAAGAAGAAAGTTGCATCCACTGAAGTTCAAGGCCATGAGTAGATTGGATTTGACTTCTCGATAAAACCGTGGCCAGAATACGTTGGAATTAGAGATAGATACTGTTTTTAGATTTTCTAAAAAGAGCTCTTCAGTAATTCTATTAAAATTATTTCCGTAATTTTTTATAACTCTTTGTAAAAATTTCCCTTGCAGCACGGTAACTCCGTGTGCTGCACCGAAATCCAAGGTTTCCTTACGGTTGTCAGTTGTTGCTATTATAGTTCGGTCTAAGTCGAGAATTTCTCGAAGCCCTTTAGACCAAAACACTCGCTCAAGTGCTTGTGGAGTCTTTTTGCTCTTCACATCTACACATATTCGTTCACGGCCTAGGGTGGAAGATTTCAGATAGAGCCATAGGTCTACATCAGTTACATCGATTCTTTTGTAGCTAAAAGGTACATCGCGAACAACAAAAAAACCCAATTTTTGGAAATAGTATCGAAGAGCTTCTTCTGCCGTCTGTCCTTTTCTCGGTTTCTTTTCTGCCATCATTATCTGATCCCTCCTGTGCGTAGATCATTCAGAAGCCCTGCGACGCCTTTCTTAAGAGGTGCCGTCTGTTTCTTCCGTAAAACAGTACGGTTCTTCTCTGGTCCTTTGTATAGTGTTGCAGAGACTGATGGAAGTTGTAGAAGTGACTCAGTACTAGCTTCTCCTTCAGTGATTACTTTAAGGGCCAACCTTCCTATGTCTTTCTTAAGTAAACGCATAGAGAATCGCCCATCTATCAAAGGCCTGACCTCGATGACTCCTTTAAGTTCCAGAACTTTGTAGTCCTGTCCAATGGCCGTAGCTGGGCCAACCCAATGGCCCGCAATCATTTTTTTCATTAATGCTTCTATCATTGTGATTCGTCCGCGTATATAGGGACTTGCAGTTATCCCATAAGTTAAAGAAGTTACGAATGCTTTAGCTAGATCGAATGCATCATCAGCAGCTGAGTTTGTGAATTTACAGAAAGCTGATGGCCTAGTCACAAAAGAAAACACCCCTGCCTCGTTACCAATTGAATTTTCGTCAATGAATCCAATAGAGCATAGTTTCGAATACAGAATATCACCAAGTATACACTTTGCGGTTTTCTGAGGAAGGCATCCTGATGATGTAAGCATTTCTGATAATTCTACTGTTTTCCTTCTATCTTCTGGCCCGAGAGAGGAAATTACACCATTGATCTTTATAATGTCGTCACGTCGAAATAAATTACCGTTAAAGTAGAGGGTGTCGTTAGAGACATCCTCAGAGTCTACAAAACCGATCTGCTCAAATTGGAATATCATATCATCTGATTCTTTCTTAGCAAGATGAAATACGTCAGATATATATTCTGTAGCATCTTCCTTTACAATGGGCAGATCAGATGCCTTTTCAGAGATTTCTAAGGAGGCCTTTTCGCATTCAGCTGGTGAAGCTTCTTCAAAAATGGTGGCGGTATGTTCTAATGTTTGTGCTGTTGTTAGTCCAAGGACAGTAATACCAGAAGGGCTACGATCGATAAGTCTTTGATTGTGCAATTTCTTAAGAATTGTCGGGAGTTCAAGTCTAATGGAAATTCCATTTGCCTTGGCCAGTGAATCGATTCGATCATTGGCTATTTCAGTTTCTTTTGAAGCTGCCAAAGCATTAAGCAAGATGCCACACTTTCCAGCAAAGTTAATTTGATCATATTCCTGCATTCCAAGAGTAACGCCTCGTAGTTTTTCACAATGATGGATTATCCAAGCACCTTTAGTTTTCTTGTCCATTTTTACTAAATATACCTTATATTAATTTATGGCATAAGGCGTTTTAAGAAAATACTGTACTTCATTATACCAACAAATGATGTACTCAACCTTCATTTGCTAAAAATATGTATTTACTTATCACATTATATAATATCAAGTCTCTGTTAATTTTGCATTTATTTTAGAAAAGTGTTCTTAATTTCTTTAATTAACAATAACTTACGCAGCTATTTTTTGCTTTGACAATCTTATGATAGTTATCATACAGCTGTTCTTACATTCTTCTGAAATTCTGAGAAGCTCATTTTGGCCAGTTCTGCTCCACGGCTTAGAGTGATTATCTCTTCACTTACAGCATAATGGAGGAGTTGTTTAAAACGTATGGCCTCCTCCTTTCCGTTGTAATCAACAGGCTCTACTTTCTTCCACTCTTTCTGCTTCAGCATTACCTGGAAATTCCGGTAGTAAAAATCTGAGATAATCCCTAAAATATGAGCTCTTTTGACAATTGCCTGCATAGATATACCGTATAATTGTTTGATCTCACCTAGCTCCCACAGAGTGATTTGCTCTCTTTTCTTCATCAATTCCCGCTCCAGGATCACTTTGGGTAAAAGAAAAGCACCGGCAAAGGCATGACAAAGCTTTTCCTTTTTATGATCTTCTGGAAATTTACAAAGAATATGTGCCAGTTCATGCGCTGACGTAAACCGGATGCGATCGGTAGGTAAATCTTTATTGATAACGAATGCATGAATATCTCCAACACTAGCGGTGAGCCCATCAAAGTCTTTGACATTCTGAACTTCATAGACTTTTACGCTATTCTCTTCGAGGAGTTCGAGAATATTCGTAATAGGTGCAAGTCCCAATTTCCATTTTTTTCTTAATTTTAATGAGGCATTTTCAACGTCTTGGAGGTCTTCTATGGATAAGTTTATCAAAGGGTTGATGAATTTTTCATGTACTCCCAAAATGTTCTCCAGTTCAATATAACGCTCTAAAAAATCAATGGTTCTCTGTTTGAGAGATTCAATTATTTTTACTGGCAACTTGGATCTCTT
>JAUWZR010000096.1 GCA_030615235.1 Promethearchaeota archaeon | reverse complement strand
ATCTTGGAAGAATTAAAAGGCCTGGCAGAAGAAAAATTGCCCAAACATGTTGGTTTAATTTTGGACGGAAATTAGAAGTATTTTCTACTTTTAAACGGAAACCGCCGTTGGGCAGCAAAAAATTTGCTTGGGACTAATGTAGGTCATCTTATTGGTTACCAAAATTTAAGAGAAAGGCTTTTCGATTTTTTTGAAGCAGGCATACATTATTTAAGCATCTACGCCTTGTCGTTAGAGAATTTAAGAAAAAGAAGTGAAAAGGAGATTACATATATTTTTGGAATTATTTTAGAGGCTGTTGATGCAGTCGTAAAGGAAGCGACTGTCAAAGAAGAGAAAGTCAACTTTAATGTAATAGGGCGTATTCATTTATTACCTGAGGAAGTTAGAGTTAAAATTAAAGAGTTAATTGATTTTACTAAAGATAACGATCAAAATTTCATTAATTTATGCATAATGTACGATGGACAAGAAGAAATCGTAGATGCAGTAAAAGAAATTATTAAAAATGGCGTTAAAGCAGAAGAAATTAATAGAGAAGTAATTAAAAAGCACCTCTATACTCGAAATTTTCCTGAAGTAGATTACATCATAAGAACGGGAATGGATGACGGTGCAAGGATTTCCGGATTTTTATTATGGGACGCATCTTACGCAGAATTCAAGTTTAGAGCGGATTTATGGCCTGATTATAGTAAAGAGATGGTAATAGAAGATCTAAAAGATTTTTCTAATAGAAATAGAAGAAAGGGAAAGTAGTCTTTTTTCTTAAGTAAATATTTAAAATCAATAAGTTTTATATTGATGATATTAACATAATGAAGCTCATAATCACTTCATTAACATTCTAATTAAATCGTAACAAATATCAATTTTGCGTAATTTAATATAACACTAATACCAAATATCCTTTCAATTATGTCTACTCCAGAACCTAATCATGTTATTTCGATAAGCGTGAAAAAATTCCCTCAAAACCTATTAATACCTAATGTTGAGAATCCGATTTCCTTAGAAATAATAAACCAATCTAACAAAGATGAACACTTTCAGTTCATTTTTGAGGGAGAAAATCTCGAGATCGATGTTAGACCAAGTGAATTCAAAGACGAGGTCAAATTTGCTCCGAGCGAAGCCAAAACGATCAATTTAATGCTAACGCCTGTCAGAGACGGTTTTGGTAAACTGACAATCAATGCTTATTGGATGAAACTAGTAGAGTACGCCGTGAAGGTTCAACATATAAGAGAAACTATCTCTACGAGCAAAATAAACTCTATTTTGAAGAAGAAACAATTTCTTCAACACATTAAAAGAGATTTATTTAATATCAACGAATATGTTATTCCATCTAGTGAAAGTGACACTAAGAAAATTGAGAAACAACTTAAAGAGTTAATTAACATATCTACTGAACCTCAACCTGAAGATCATTCCCCAGGTAGCGAACTGCTAAAACCCAATGCTGATGTAGTTCGTGGGAAAATTGAAGATAAGCTTAAAAAGCTCGCAAAATCTTATGTTTCTATTGGTGAATTTGAAAAATCTCTTGAAACCGCACTACAAATCTCTGACAAGCAAGAAAGGGTAGAATTATACTATGCCCTAATTAGGGCTAACGCTTCTAGAAATTTGGATGAGAGCTTACAGACAGCTAAGAATCTAAAAGATCTTAAAAAAAAAAATCAGATAATTAAAAACATCGCTTTTGATTTTATTAATGTTAATCCCGATAAAATTCCTAAAATTCTCTCGTTAATTGAAGATACAAAGGTAAGGGAAAAATTTCTTCTCGATATACTTTCTTATTCTTTAGAAAAAGAAGCAGCTATAGCACTAAAGCTTGTAGAGCAAATTGAAGATGAGATCATTAGAATTAAAGCTCTATTCAATATTATAAAAAATCTCCATGAAGAAAATAAGGACGCCTTGATTCTCCCTCTATTAAAACGAATTGATCAGATTATTCTGAACTCAGAGAAAATAACATTATCAGAACGCAAGTATAACAATCCTGCTTACGAATATTTTAAAGAAACTATATGTATCCTGGCCGAATTAGATTGCCCTGAAACAGCGGATAAAAGAATAGGAGAATTAAGTTCAGAAGAGCTTAGAGAAAATATCGCGAAGGATCTCTTCAACGAGATTTATGAAATGGTTGAAGAAAAAAAAACTAAAATAGAACCTATTGGTCAATTTTCTCAATTCTATGTATTGAATACATATACATCTAAAATTTCAAATGAAATACAAACTTTTTCTCTCATTGGAGGAAATGTAAGTAATAATGTCCTCGCAGGCAATTTTAATTTTAACATCGCTCTAATTTCTTTATTTAGTTTTAATTTTAGTATTTTCCCTTTGTTAGATAGAGTTTACTCGGAGTTAGCGTATAATTCCGATAAACCCATTGCTTATTATATCTATCCTTCTATAAGCGATCACGACGAAGAGGAAGTAAGGATCATACAACATACCCTAAAAAGATTTGTTCAACCTGAAAAAATAACAAATCAAGTAAGGATTTTTAATTTAGACTTCATACCGTATTTGGGAAAACCCACCGTCATTTTAGCGTCTATTTCAGAGGAAATGAATGCTATTAAATCGAAAATTATGAGTAATCTTAAAGATAGTGTTAATGTGATAATAGACGATGATCTCTTCAAGGGAGGAAAAACGGTTGATAACTTAACAAGTATTTTTTACGGGAACCAATTTAAAATAGTTAATTTGGTGCTGTCCTATGAATTTATTAACGATTTTGAAATATTTAAAAAATTAATTCAATCATTAACTTAATCTAATTATAATAGATGTGAACAAATTTATGGCAAAAGATAAGAAAAAGAAAAAAAAGAAAAAATCTAGCAAAGGAGACCATGATACTTTATCTCAAAAATCTAAAGCGACATCAATTGGTGGACTTCCTTTTGGTGTAAGTCTTGGCAACCCCATAGATAGATCTACTGATCAATTATTTCTTGGAACTGATTACCGAGAGGTTTTAATACCTGAAAGATCGTGGGCAGATATTCTTGCAGATATCGAACATTGGACTCCCTTACCCTTCACACATGGAATAGAAATGGAACTAATTATAGCAAATGATGCGGGTGAATATCCCCCTGGCGATGAGATGGTCTTTAGAATGAAAGAAATCGTGAAAGACGCAATTAAAATTATGGATCAGATTTTATATGAAGGTAGAGAGGATTTCTTACCTGTTCCTGATTATATAAGGCAAAAGGTTACCGCTAGACCGTATGGTCGCGATGATCTTGAAAAAGGATATGCAATGGATATCAGATATCGATTACCCAATGGAGTTGAAGTGGACATAGATACATTTGCTCGCGACGGTAATGTAACCGCTGTGACATACATATTGGAACTAGTTACTCCTCCATGTGAATACGCTGAAGAATTAGCATATTGGGCAAGCACCTTATTTCTACTCGCAAAAACAACCTTGCCAAGAGATCTACATATCATAGCTTCTGCCATAAATCCCGCTGCATCGAGTTACATGCGAGGTTTAAGCCAGGCGGATCACAGCCACATTGGATCGTTCAAGTCGGATTTGGAAAAAGCCCAAGCTTATTGTATGATAAGAAATTTTATTCCACACATTATTGCACTTACTTGCAATTCTCCAATACTAAATAATCAACCTACAGATGTAGTTAAGATAGTTAACAATAGAATCACTGCTCCAAATTGCGTCCGCTCTTTAAGATTGAAAAATAACACAACGATGCTAAGTAATAACGATCCTAAACATTATATCCCTTATTTAACTGATTTAAGTGAGAATTCTATTAATTATTTCCTACAAACGGTGCAAAAAGCAAGCTTAGAGGACGGTAGATTTCAAGATGTCTTCCCAATTACAGATTGGGGGACAATAGAAGTTAGAATTAGCGATGCGCAAATATCAATCTGTCGTAGAATTGG
Source organism: Promethearchaeota archaeon (assembly GCA_030615235.1). Classification (GTDB taxonomy): domain Archaea; phylum Asgardarchaeota; class Lokiarchaeia; order Sigyniarchaeales; family SOKP01; genus SOKP01. The sequence goes on along the minus strand of JAUWZR010000096.1, from coordinate 5,133 downwards.
GATAGCTCTTATATTGCAGGCTATGTGCTATAAGGCTCGAAAGTTATTAGAGCAAGAAGTTTGGGTACCAGATGCGGGAAGTGAGACAATAGCTTATAATAGAAAAACAGCAATTGAACGAGGATTAATTTCCCTATTTCGGCCCCAGAACCTTACGCGAGAGCATCTCGCTCAATATGATCCTGAATTTGCTGAGCAATATCTGGGTCCTGAAAACCAACCAGTTAGATACATGACGCAAGCTTGCCAAAGAATGTTTTTCTATTTGAAAGATGTCCTAAAAGAACTAGGATTTCTCTACTCTCCGTTTCTGAAACCTATCCTTCAGTCAGTTTTTGGAAATGTAAGCTATGCTGAACCTCCAATAACAGAAGCAGAATATCAGTTAAGTCTTTATCAGTATAAATTAGATAATAACGAAAATCCTAACATCTTATACGATTTGATTTACTTTACGATTGAATATTGTCAGGATCCCTTAAATAATCCATTAACTGGAGTTTTATCACTTCCAAGAGAAATGAGAGAATAAAGATATATAATTTAAAAAAAATGATATGAAATACCATGTTAACTGCGACTATTGAACAGGAAGGAAAAACTCGAGTTGAGAACATATTTGTAATCGATTCCCATTCACATTTAGGAGAAGATGTGGATGGAGCAACCATGATGAATCCCTTAGCGCCGGGAACAGGAACATTCGACTTTTGGGGCAATGTCCAAGGTAGGATAAAATCCTATTGGGTTAATACAGGAGAACAGTCGTTTTCAACAAATATCGATGGTAAACACACAAATATTAGTTGGGAGTTCAATCCTTACCCCTTTACAGAGAACCTTTACATTGCCTTAGAATCGTTGGGGAAAAGGCATTCCGATTTAAATTTAAAATCAAAATTTTATTCTTTTATCGACCAAAGTGTAGTTTTTCCGTTTCAAGATGTTTTCAGAGACAAGCATCCAGAAGCTTTGTATCGAGCTAGCAATATTAATATCTCCAGATTTACTACACGCTTCCCATTTTCTATGAAACTAATTGGATACGCTCGCTGCGATCCTATGGAAGGAGAAAAGGCGATTAAGGAGGTAATATACGCTCGACAAGTATTAGGTCTTCGGGGTCTAAAATTGCATCCTCGATCAGAAAGATGGATTGATGATATTAATACGGACAATCCACTTAAGGTTTTAATTGAGGCCGCAAGTCATTCTATGCCCGTATTATTCGACACTCGCGGAAGAGGCTCAATATTAGACATTGCCGAATTAATTAAATCAACTAGAACAACAATAACTCAACATTATCCAGAGTTATTACCTCATTTCAAGGTTATAATCGCACATTTCGCTCAAGGAAATATTGGCGATTACGAAGTCTATAATGCGATTGTTCAACCGAATACTTATGGTGATTTATCTATGCTTCATGGAGAGGGGGCTGGGAACTTTTTAGAAGATTTTCAAAAATGGTTTAAGGTACAAAATAAAATAAGAGTCGATAATCGAGATTGGTCCGAATATCTTCTATACGCCTCAGATTACCCCTATTTTGGAGATATTCACGCTCAAAAGCTTCTGATATACATTATAAATAAACAGTTTTTTGACAGAGGTGGAACTATTAAAGATGTCAGAAATATTATGGGGTTAAACCAGATAAAAATTCTTCCAGAGTATAACTTACCTCAAAATAAAAACAACGGAAGTAGTTTACCATGTACTTTAATATCAAACCCATCAAATAGTAACATTACATCTTATGAAATCGCTATAAAAGCTTTGGCAAAATTAATCGTAGAAAACAAAGTTGATATCAAAAGATTCTGTATACAATTCAAGGATACCTGGGATAGCTTTAACGACGGTATTTTATTGAACGCTATCACACCAACTACCAAAAAAGAAGTTCCAATCATGCTATCTCAATTGGTAAAAGATCAAATCGCTTTATTTGCGCCCTTAAACAAAGAGACAGCGTGGAATAAATTTGGATATAAATATTTCAACCCAAAAGATCGCGCATTTTTCGCATCTATCTTTAAACAAAACTACTTGGCTATGAACGAAAAGCAAGCGGTCGAATGTTTAACTCAGATTTTTAATTAAATCCAAATTTTCTTAATATTGGTTTATGATAAGATCTTTTTTCTAACCATACTAATAATAATCATACTCAAAGCTCTTGTTCAACATATTGAAATCTACCAAGAGCGGAGGTTCCTATAAAGATTATTATTATAGCCAGAAAGAAAAGAAAATAATTATTAAATGTTTGTTGGAAAACAAATATTCCTGCTATGAGGGGAATTGTTATCCCTATTGAATTAAATACTGGAAAAACCACTGCTATTCTACTTTTTTGAAAAGCACTTTGGTAGAAGGCAAAACTACTAATATTACATATAGCTAGCCCCCACCATCCTATACACACCCATAAATGATTATAATCAAACCAAAAGATTCCAAAAAAAATTTCAGCCCATACATACCAAGTTAGTTGGATATTTGCTTGAATTACAGCTTGAGCTAAAATATTTGTAAAAACATTACCAAGAGCAAGTAAAAAGGAACCCGTGAGTAAGATAAAAAATCCTTCTAAATTAGTACCTCTCTTTTTTATAGATAGTATTAAACAAATAATTGTGATAGAAAACGTTATTGCGAAGAAAATTATGAAAGGGAAGACAAAAAGATGCAAATTTATTGCAGTATTTGAAATTCCAGCTAACACAATCAAAACTGGTGAGATTGCTACTATAACTATAGCCAGAAATTCGTACCATTTTATTTTTTCTCCTAAAAGACGGTTTGCTGCAATAACCATAATGATTATTCCCATACTGTTTATAGGTAAAGAAACCATTACTCCAACTAGCCCTATTGACATTATGTAAGGAAACCAAGCTACAATCCCTAAGACGGCTCCTAATGCCCACCATTTGTTTTTAATAATTGTTTTAAAAGATTTTAATATCCCCTTTAAACCTTTATCAAATGTAATTTCAGGTCCTTCTTTTAATCCTATTTTTTGAAGAATTATTGCGAAATTAAAACATAGGAGTGCTATTAAAACTAAAACAATTCCAGTTATAACGGTTATGATATCAACCATAATTATATTTTATTTATTTCAAAATTCATTTATTCTATTAGTGACCCATTAAAAACATGGAAATCTTACTTAATTCTTTATAAAAAATTCGTATATATTTGTATTTATCGAATTAATTTTAAATACTTATCTTTTCCTAAATTTCAAAAATTACGTATATGTATGAGAAGGTTATCAAAATTATTAAAATTGTTAAGAGATGTTAAAAGCTTTTAATAATATTTGTTCATACGAAGTTTGGAACATGTCTCTTATTCGCACAAGCTGAAACATGCAACCTCTATCGGATAGATTTTGAATAAAACCATCTACGACTATTTTTCTGAGTATAATTAATGCTCTATTTACATCTGCATTGAGAAGATAATTCGAGCCTCTAAATAATCCTCGCTTTGTCCGTTGACAAATATAATTGTTATGTTTTTGAATTGGTTCTAAATCCAATGAACTTCATTTTTAAGTGTAGGACTCAAGAAAAAAATGAAATGAGTCTTACGATTTTTAATAAAAAGGAGGATGATATTTATTAGAGGTATTGAAAAATAAGTTAGAGAAAATAATAGATAAAATCAAAAAAAAACAAAAATAATAAGCCAAGTAGTTTTTTATATAATTATTTTCCTTATCATATATTATAACACCAGAATAACGAGCTACAAATAAAAAAAAATGAATGTTCTATCTTTCTTGTTAATTTTATTAATTTTATTTATTTTACTTCTTGCTTCTATTTCAATTATTATTGGTTTTATTTCTATACTTGTTTTTACTAATATAAATTTTAATTTCTTTTATTATAATCATAAAGCAAAATTATCAGATATAACTTATCTCAAAAATACTCTGATATTTATGGTTAAAATGATAAAATTAACTTTAGGTTCAAGATATGAACTAAAAATAACAACAAAAGACAATATTAAATATTGCGGAGATGTAGTTAACAGCACACTTTGTAAATGTCTGTACTTGAATAATAATTATGAGCCCTCTGTTACTGAATATTTAAAAAAAACATTAAAAGAGGGTGATATATTTATAGATGTTGGAGCTAATGAAGGAGTATTTGGTGTACTTGCAGGAAAACTTGTTGGTCCTACTGGTAAGGTTTATTGTATTGAACCTTTACCAAAAAATATACCCCTTTTAAAAAAAAATATACGAATTAATAATTTGAATAATGTTATAATCTATGATGTAGCCGCTGGAGACGAAAATAAAGAGATATCATTTTTTGAAATAAAATTTTTCAATATGTTAGGCGGTGCTGAAAATAAAATGGTGACTGTATTGTCTAAAATACCAGGTTTGATTCAAGAAAGCAGAGTAAAACAAAAAAGATTAGATACATTAATAAATGAACCTTTAGATAAAATCAAAGTAATAAAGATCGATACAGAAGGACATGAAGAATTTGTGTTAAAGGGATTGGATACATGGTTAATTGGAAAATTTTCCTTTGATTTTATTATAGAAATGACGCCTAGTAAGTCAAAATTTATTATTGATTTACTTTTAAATAAACATAAATATACAGGTTATATGCATTGGATGGATTCCGTAGCATATGATGATAATATTTATTGGGAGAGACTCGATATAAATTGTGATATTAAAAAAAATGTCTTGTTTACCAAAAATCGTTTGGAGAAAGGTATTCTGAATTAAAAGAAAAGTCATAATTTTATGCCTTTTTATTGAAACAAAATTACTTAGCTTTAGAAGAAAAACAAGCTATTAGTTGCTTAAATTAAATATTCTAAAATGGTGAAAGAATCAACTTATAAGCATTTGTCTTGTAAGAAGATTATTAATAAGCACATTGAAGACATCTTCTATATTCTTTCCTGTTTTAGAGGAAGTTTTAATACTAGCGATTAAATCAAACTTTGCTAATGCGAGATTTGAAGCATTGTCATCATAATATTCTGGATCAACAAGATCATATTTCGTTCCAACAAGTATTACTGGTAGGCTAGAATTATGCATTCGAACCAATTCTACCCATTCATTAGCGC
>JAUWZR010000209.1 GCA_030615235.1 Promethearchaeota archaeon | reverse complement strand
CCTCTAACGAAAGAGAGAAATCCTTCAAAAATATATGATTTCTTAATATTATTGATGTTTTTGTTATCACCATTCTTATTAATTGCTGCTTTTTATGAGAATAAGCTACTAATATCATCGATACTACCATTCTGGGATAATCCTGTTTTAGTTATATTGGATTTGTCATTTATCTCTCAGCAGGTATCTTAGTTATTGTAGGACGAGTACAGCTTGGCAAGTTCGGTTCAGGTGAATTAATAACGGAGGAAGACCATAAACTTTATACCGAAGGGGTTTACAAACATATTCGTAATCCAATGTATTCTGGGGCATTAATAGCTGTTATTGGGTTCGGTTTAGTCTTTAGAAGTATAATCACGCTTTTAATCGTTTCGATTTTCTATTTTATATTGTTTAAAATGAGAATAGATGAAGAAGAAAGACTTCTTTATGAGGTTTTTGGAGAAGAATTCACTAGTTACAAAAAGAAAAGCAAAAAACTAATACCATATATCTATTAAAATATTAAAAAATAATTTATTTTTATATAGTTAATCTACTTTAAAGGGAATATAATGCAAAAAATTATTTATATTGAAATAGAATTAAGCTGTGACGTCTCTGAAGCGTTCAATTTCTTCACAGTTAACGAGAAATTAGAATCATGGCTGCCTGAGAAAGCGGAAATTGAACCTAAAGTTGGAGGAAAATACGAACTGTTTTGGGACCCCTCGAATCGGGAAATCAATAGTACAATAGGGTGCAAGATTACTAGCATCGAAAAAGATAAATTTTTATCATTCGAGTGGAAAGGTCCAGAAATGTTTCAGTCTTTTATGAATTTCTGTGATCCATTGACGCATGTGGTAGTCGTTTTTTCTTCTAGTTCTGATGATCCGAAAAAAACAACCCTCTTTCTCTTCCACTCTGGTTGGAGAGATGATCCCGAGTGGCAAAAAGCTCGCGATTATTTTGAAAAAGCGTGGTCAGGTGCGCTAACTAATTTAAAAGAAAAACTAAGCAGTAAAGCAACTTAATTAAGTGCAATCTTAAACTTTATTTTTATTCTAATTTCTATCCTCGACATTTAAATGAGTAGTTTACTTATAATTGCAATGGATTGATAACTCATGTCTGAAGAAATATTAAATGAGCTTGATTTAGATCACTTTAGAAAAGTCTTTAACAAATATACTATAAAAGCTTTTCGAAAAGTTCCAAAATTAGAGAACCCCCGCATATTAGACATTGGTTGTGGTTCGGGAGTTCCCACCATGGAATTAGCAAAATTATGCAACGGTGAAATAATAGGAATTGATATTGATCAAGATCTGTTGGACAGATTAAGTAGAAAAATTGAACAAGAAGGCTTAACCAATAGAGTAAAGGCTATTAAATGCTCATTACTAGATATTAAATTTCCAGACAATAGTTTTGATATCATTTGGGCTGAGGGTTCAATAACAACTCTAGGTGTCGAAAGAAGTCTAAGCGGATGGAATAGACTACTTAAACCTAAGGGTTTCTTGGTAATTCACGACGAGATTAAGCACTTTTTTAAAAAACGCAATAAAGTTGCTAGCTGTGGGTATAAATTTATTGAACACTTTTCTTTGCCAGAGGAAGCTTGGTGGGAAGAATATTATAATCCACTTGAGATTAGAATCAAAGAATTATATAAAAAATATAGCAACGATCCAGCCGCTCTTGAGGTATTAAATATGCATCAAACCGAGATAGACATAGTCAAGGCCAGTCCTAAGAATTTTCAATCAGTTTTTTGTATAATGCAAAAAATATAAAAAATTAAAAATGCATTATTTCAAATAATTCAATGCAGTTAACGCAAACATTTTCACCAAATCCATTAAATCCTTAATGTACACGAACTCATCCTCGGAATGAACGTTATTATCTCTCGCGGAAGCCCCTACTAAGATAGTTGGAATCCCTCTTTCTTGAAACCAGTGAGCATCGGTTGAAGGCATCATTGTTTTAAATTCTCTCTTTTCACCATGGATTTTCTCCGCTGCTTTTAGAACAATTTTAGCAAATTCAGAAGATTCGTCAACCACTTGCGGCTCCATTGTAATTGGCATTTGAACGGTTATATCCAAATCTGGGTCTTCCTCTTTCATTTTTTCAACAAAATCAAGGAGTTTCTTCCTTATACTTGCGACATCTTGTTCCGGGATTGTATTTATACTAAGATGAAGATAACATCGATCTGGAACCGTTGTGATTTTCGTACCACCATGAATTTCGGCAAGATTAATACTACTCACGGTAGAACCCCATCCATCTGAAGTGGGATAATTCGTAGTTTTTTCTAGCAGTTCTTCTTTCAGTTTAAGTAAGAAATTCTTTATCTTGACCATCCTCTCGATAGTATTTATCCCCGAATTCTCATTACGATAAGGTGGAGGAAGGTCCGGGAATGCTAGTCCATGAGCGGTCTTTCCTTTGATGGTTATCGTGATATATAGGGTTCCACCACAATAGCCAAAGGGATATCCGTTAGCTGCGTCTCCTAATAAGCAAGCATCTCCAGAGACTAATCCATTACTTAGGAGGTATTCTGCCCCTCTTAATCCTCCAGTTTCTTCATCTCCTACAGCAGTTACTATTAATTTTCCTTTAAGATCAACTCCTGCTTCAAGTAAAGCTTGAACGGCAAAAATCTCAGCAGTCACTGAAGATTTATCGTCAGAAGAACCTCTTCCATAGATTTTATCTCCAACAATTTCTGCTCCAAATGGATCCTTTGACCACCCTTTAAAAGCTTCAACTGTATCAAAATGCCCGTTGAAAATTAATGTGGGACCATCACCTTTTCCAAGCTCACCAATGACATTATTTCTTTTAATAGATGTTTTTAAACCGATGTCTTGCATTTTTCTCTCTACGAATTTAGCAACTTCCTTATATTTTGAAGGGGGATTTTCAGAGGGGATTCTTACTATTTCTTGAAGAAATTTAATAATCTCATCCTTCATATTATCTATTTTATCTATAATTAGTTTTTCTAAATCTTTCATATATCTATCTCCCAATTTTAAGAATAAGTAAAAATATATTCTAAAGTAATTAAATTGTGGACGTTTTAACAAAATTTCGATTCTTGGAGTTCAAAAAATTAAAACTAAAAAATTAAAAAACTAACAACCACATAATTACTTATATTTTTAATTAAAAAGAACGCGAATTAATAACGAAAGTGAAAATAAATGGCAAAACGAGTTGCAATTAACGGATTTGGTAGAATCGGCCGATTATTCTTTAGAGCTGCTTGGGGAAACCCTGAGATTGAGATTGTTTCAATTAACGATCTTTTTGAACCAAAATATTTGGCTTATGTATTAAAATACGATACAGTCCAAGGAAAATGGCCAGGAACTGTAGATTCTGAAGAGAATGCTTTAATCGTCGACGGAAAAAGAATTCCAGTAACAGCAGAGAGAGATCCAGCGAATTTACCACACGCAAGCAACAATATAGATGTAGTTGTTGAATCCACAGGATTTTTCATAAAACGAGAAGGAGCTCAAAAACATATAGACGCCGGAGCAAAAAAAGTTGTGATTAGTGCTCCAGCAACTAATCCAGATATTACAGTGGTTCTTGGGTGTAACGACGAGAAGATCACTGCGGAACATAAAATTATCTCAAACGCATCGTGTACCACTAACTGTCTCGCACCAATCGTAAAGGTTTTAAACGATAACTACAAGATTTCTAAAGGAATTATGACTACGATACATGGCTATACAGGCCCACAAAAAACTGTCGATACTGCCGTGGCGGGGGCCCCAATTAAGATGATTAGGGGACGAGCAGCAGCACAAAACATTATTCCAACTTCTACTGGTGCAGCAAAAGCAATTGGTGCGGTCTTTCCTGAATTAAATGGAAAATTAGATGGAATTGCTATGAGAGTTCCTGTTCCTGACGGAAGTTGTGTTGATTTGAAATGTATAGTAGAAAATCCACCAACAGTTGAAGACATAAATGCGAAAATGAAGGCTGCTTCTGAAACTTACCTAAAAGGAATATTAGAGTATACAGATGATCCAATAGTAAGTAGTGATGTCATAGGAAATCCTGCAAGTTCAATTTATTGTTCTTTATGGACAAAAGTAATTGGTAATTTAGTTGCTGTCGTATCTTGGTACGATAATGAAATGGGATATTCCAACAGGATAGCAGATTTGATTGTTCAAAAATTATAGATTCAAAAAAATTTTATTTTTTTCTTTTCTTATTCTACAAAATTAGTCTCTTGAAATACCTTTTTTATCAGAAGAATAGAATATTTATATTATTTCTATTGATAAATTCATAAAAATCCCCAA
>JAUWZR010000331.1 GCA_030615235.1 Promethearchaeota archaeon | reverse complement strand
ATAACATTCCAGGTCTAAATTGGAAATCATTAGGGGTTTTGTATTTCCAACATTCATTGCACCAAGTTTCCATCACTTTTCTTCCGATCTCATCAATTTCATCATCATTATTACCATATTTAGGGGTTTTCATTTGAAACGTTGTTTGCATTATTGTTTGGTCTTTATTTCCTTTGAAATCACTTAATAACGCTTCTTTAATTTGCGCTATGGTATACTTTTTATCATCATACACAAACTTTTTAATTGCTAATAATAAATCTACAGTCGTAGCATATCCTACGCCTTCAATTGTGATAGATCTTAATTCTGGGCCTCCACTACGCACATCTAACGCTTTTTCAGCACATCCCCTTACAATTGTGGATACATAAGGAGTGGGTGAAAATTCTGATCTCAACTGCTCTAGAACATTATAATTTTCAGCGGTGTGTTTGATCATAAATTGAATTTGATTAACCCACGCGTTCCAGAATTCTTCCCATGTCTCAAACTTCTCAGGATCTCCTGTTTTCGGACCAAATTGTTTTTTAGATTTCTTTGGATCATCATTTGGCACGTTTTTTCCATTCCATAACGTTAAAGAAAAGGACTAGAATCACCTCTAAAAATCCAGAGAGGGTCAATTTAATTATGTTCGACCTTTTTCGTAGAGAAATGTAGAGATACTAAGAGTTAAATACGAACCAAATAATAAATAATATGGCTTATAGTGCCCAAATTGTTAAAAATATTAATGGAGGTGTAATTTAATGTCGGAAGATGAAATTAAAAACCAAATTAATTCAAAAAAGGAAGAAATAAGTAAAATTGAAGAAGAATTTAAAGAGAGGAGCCCTTCTATTAAAAGCGAAGTTGAGCTGGAGTTCGACCCTAAACTCAACGGTATTAAGTCTAAACTAAATGCCGAACAAGAAGAGTTAAAGGAAGCAGTAGAAAAAGCTGATGAATGGAGTTTAAAAAAGAAGGAATTAAATGCTTCTCTAAAAGGATTAAAAAAAGAATCGGTAAAATTAATTAATGAAAAAGAGAAAACATTAAACCTAAAATTGAAGGAACTAGATAGCAAAAAAAAGAAAAGAATTAAAGATGTAAACACGGAAATAAAGGCGTTACAAAAAACGTTAACTGATTTGAAAAAGACTTCCTCTACATAAAAAATTGAAAGTAATCCCCACCAAACGCCTGGTTTAAATTAATATTTACAAATTATTACTTAGATTTCTCCAATTTTGTTATTTCAATATTTGGAAATCTTTAAAAAATAACAAAAAAATTACTTAAATCAGAAGTCTATTAGTTTAAATAAAACGTTGGAGCATATAATGATATGGAAATTTATGATTATTGTAATTTATTAGAACAAAAATTAATTTTGATATATAAAAAAATAATTCTTGAATTTAGGATTATAAATCATCATAAGCCAATATCTAATTTTTAGCTCTTACTTTTACTTCCAGTGACCTCTCTAAAATGATCATAGATATATTTACTCTTATATTCCATTTCTCTTTTAGTTGGGAATGATATTTTATATTATTCCTCTCTATTCAAGTCGATCCACATATATAACCAATGTCCGTTGGGGATTTTGGTTTTAATTCATCAAGGTTTACTATTTGAGTTCTATGTCCGCG
>JAUWZR010000084.1 GCA_030615235.1 Promethearchaeota archaeon | reverse complement strand
ATTATTAAAATTTCTTCAATGTAACTATGCTTTTGTTATTATTACAAGAATCAAATGCTTTTCTAGATTGGATAAGCTACCCGCCGGGGTCTATGATTTTCATTATTTTAATGGCTACAACAACGGCTCTTATTAGTACTGGACTAACGAAATGGCTAGTTGACACTGATGAGATAAATAGAAAACAAGTCATTAAGAAAGCGCACGACGAAGAGAAAGCCAAAATTATAGATATAGCTGAGACGGACCCAGAAAAATACAGGAAATTGAGAAAGCGTTGGGAACGGTTAGACATTATGATCAAATCTTCGCAATCAAAAATGGCGTTAAAGCGTATGTTACCATCGTGCATTACTTTCGTTCCAATGATAGTTATATTTTCTGTAGTAAGAGGCCTGTTCGGAACATCCAATCCAGTTGCGTTATCACCAATGAACGCGAACGACGTACCACTTATTGGAGGTATGATGGCTGGTTGGACGAGCGGTAGTCCAGAATGGACTGCTCTTGTATATGGAGTTGCTAGAACTATTGGAGTGAACGCTGGATGGATAAACTTTACTGCGTGGTATTTTCTCTGTAGCTTTGGAATTAACACCCTTATTCAGAGATTGTTGAAAGTACAAACCCAAGCACAGGGAGGTATGGAACAAATGATGGGTGGAAGTAAAGCTAAAGGATTGGAGTTTCCGGACGTTTAACTAACCTCCATTCAAGTAAAATCAAAACGCAGACAGAGGGACTCGAACCCTCGAGTGTTCTCACACACTGGCTTTCTGGTTAAGGTTTCCACTCCAAGCCAGCGCCGTACCGCTTGGCTATATCTGCAAAAAAAAAGATTACGACGCTTTATAGCGACGTTCGCTTATAATATTATATTTATTCTCTTTATAAATTTATTTTATAGGAATAGAAACCGTTTCCATTAATTTCTTCTCGAGTTTAGCCTTTTTAATAGCTTCCTCTATATCATTATGCGAGGCTCCTTTTTTAATATCGATCGTATCGGTTATGGGTTCGAGATGCTTGTAATTAGCTCGTCGTCTCCTAACATTCAATCCATCAATTAACACATAATTTTTATCGATAATTTCAACTACAACGCAATACTTTCCAGCTTCCCTTCCTAGAGTCTTGATACAAACTCTACCTATGTCATATGCACTCATCTAATTTGTCACCAAATTAATTTTATTAGCTTTATCTTTTCTAAATTTTTTTAGTTTTCAGAAAAGATGCACTATTTTTAGTAAATTGAGGAATAATTTTAGTAATAAATTTTTTACGATTTTTGTTAGAAATCGTTTAATTTTATTTTTTCTAACTCTTTAAGGATTATTTGTAATACATCTTCGATTGACAAACTTTCTGTGTCAATAATTAAATCGAAGAAATTTTGAATAAAGTCGTTATCACTTAAATCAATGCTATAGAGTTTTTTAAAGCGTTTTAACTCAGATTCTTCTCTCAGAGTCGTTTCCTTTAATTTTGCATTGTATGAGCTCTGATCTCTGGCTGCCATTCTTTTTACGCGAATTTTCAATGGGCAGGTTAAATGTATTTTGAAATCTGCAATGGATTTTAACAAATGTCCACTTAATTGGCTATCAATAATAATACTGCCCTTTTTTGCCATATCCACTACTTTTTTATCCAAATTTTTGTCGATCTCTGGATTCTTCTCAACATAGTTAGTATAATCCTCCAATGTCATACTATTTTCTTCTGCTAAATCCCTAAACGCCTGGCCCGTTGAATAATAGAGCATTCCAAGGTTTTCTGCTAATAATTTGGCTATAGTGCTTTTCCCTGTTCCATGTAATCCAGATATTGCAATTATCATTTTTCTTAATCACAAAACTAACTAAAGCTATTATATGAAATTATAACCAGAAAATATTTAATATTAATGAAATTTCCCGAATGATTCATTCTGAAGATTGCCAAACTGCTTCTTTGAGAAGAGTTTGTAAACAAATAGCACAATACCTTCCGCTCTCGGGTCGATTTGCCCTTCTTGACACGCGATTTGTTTTTGTCATTTTGGATGGTCTTAATCTTGGTACGGCTTGAAGTGGTTTTTTACAGATAGCACACTCCGCTTTACTAGGTTTTTTTCTCCAATAATGGGTAACATTAAGGTTTCCCGGAGTTTTTAACTTTTTTCGGTGCTGAGCTTTCGATCTTAGACCTGGTCGTGGCAAAGTAGATTTTACCTTTATTGTTTTATTTACTTAAATTCGAAACTTTAGTTTCTATACTGTTAAAGCATGAAAAGTTAATTAATTTTTTCATTTTCATTAAAGCTCCAGATTCAACTTTCTTTTGAAATCATTAAACAATGCGTATAATTCGTCTGCGACTAAATCTCTATAGTTCTTATTTGTGCTAATTCTTCGATGTTTATGTTCATATTCTTGACAGATTTTTCGAAGCTTTACTTTACTTAATTCCAAACCAGGAAACTTGTCAAATTGATTTTTCAAATCAGAGAAAAGACTGAAGATTAAGTCTTCATCGTGAAAATCGTTCAATTTTAATGCATCCATAAGCGTTATAAACGAAGAAGTTATTTCAGAAGTGATTTTAGGGATTTCGAGAAATGAGGAACTCACCGATTTTGAGTATATTTCAGCAGGAAATTCAAGCGGAGATATTTTATTAATGATATCAATTGCTCGATAGTATTCGTCTGCATAATTCATGCTCTTCAACATTTCTGAAAGAATTAAATTATGTTTATTTAATAAGATATTAATTGTAAGTAAATTGTTCGTAGCATTTTTTATTGATTTCTGAAAGAAATTATCTTTTAAACTACCACTTTGGTATTTTTGAGCTAAATTTAAAATTGTTTTAATTATAGCGTATATTTCGGACTCTAATTTAGACTTTATCTCTATATCATTTTTTCTGTGATTTTTCATCATCCAGGTCCTATTAATCTTATACTAAAAAATAAAAGTAGGGCGCAAGAAATAAAAGAGTACGGCAACAATTATTCCGATTATTAATGATGATATTAACACTCGGAATGTGGATGAGTTGGATAATTCTCTAATAGAAAGAGAAATTAGAATGGGAACCCAGATAGCAATTGTTAACGCTTCAATTAAATGTAGAACAGTCCATACTGGTGCAGTAAACAACGGAGAGTTTAAAGTTTCAAAAGAAGGTATGTTTGGTATATTGATGGTAGGTAATCCAATCAGAATTATCAGAATCTCAATAGCGTTTATCAATAAATAGGGTGCAAATGCAGTTAGCATCATATTGAATTTTGAGGCTTGTTGTTGATGTAATGTTCCTCCTTTATAGATGCTAAAAGGGCTCATTTCGGCCTCGCTATATTTCTCGGATTCATCTTCCTTATCTCCAAAACGAGCCTCTAATCGTTCTGAAAAATCTACGGCAATGTTTGCTCCTTTGGAAAAAATCCAAATAAGAATAAAAGCAAAAATGAAATAATACAAAAATCCAAACACAAAAAACGCTACAAAAGCTGCCAAATCAATAAAAAACCTCCCAAATGTTAAGGGTGGTATTGAGGTAATATTAATATGTGAAAAAAAAGCTAAACCCATTAAGCCATACAACAACGCATTGAATAGCAGAATTTTTTTACCCGGTGCGTCTTTCCTTTTGTGGTTAATATTCCAAAAAGCTTTATTTGGTTTAGTAAATAACCACAGTATTGTAACATACCAGCGAGCAGGAGAAGTGAAATCCTCTTCGATACGCTTGAAAATAGAAAAGTTTTCTATCCTTTCAATTCTTAATCGTTTACCACAAAAAGCACATACGAACGAATCAAGTCGATTATTGTTACCGCATCTAGGACAGCGAGGCATGGTTTTTTAGCACTTCTAATTTTTTATACTAATCATATAATTATCATCATTTAAAAATTTCTTTAATGTAAGGTTTTTTTTGAATTTAAAGGTATTTTTAAATTAAATTCGAACACTTTTCGATGCGATAATGTAATAGCATTCATTTCGTATGAAGTTATTTTTAAAAATGAATTTTATAGAAGTTGTTAAATTTAACAATTTTATAATCTTTTTTAGTAAATCGTTTAGTTAACTCTAAATTCGTTCTTGTATGATTAGTTATTTCTGATACTTTTATACATGATTCTTCTTCTATATAAGCCATTAACGGAATTAATTGATCGCTAAGGTAATTATCTATAGGAATTTCATTTTGGATGTAGGAGATTATTTTTTGAGCTGTTATATTACCTAACTTCTCGGATGAGGTTTTTTTATCTCCTAAAAACGTACCTGTTGAAATTATTCCCCCTGTGTCTGATTGAGCCCATAAAGACACTCCTACGCCAGGACTAATTGAATCTACCCATGTGAATTTGATGTCTGTTTCTATATCTAAGTCTTTTTTTAACTTCTGTTGAATAGCTTTTCTAATTCTAATTCCAATGTTGTCTCGATTCCTCTTTAATTGATTTGTTATAATTATATCGCCATGAACTATTTCTACATTACCCAATTCTGTTAAATTTATTGGATTCAAGGTTTTAGGGGGGGGATAAATATAACAATTTACTTGTGCTCCTCCTTTTGGATAGAATCCATGCTTAAGGATATCAATCTTGATTTTTAATCCTGATGCTTCAAAAATTTTATAGGTAACTGCTTTAAGATAATTTAAACTTGGTGCCCATTTGCCAAATGTGCCACCACCTCTAATCTTTATCTCAATTTTTTCGGGTTTTTTGAACCCTAAACACGCAATTTGAATGGGCTGTAATAACAAACCAATACTCGCAGCTGTATTAACATTTAAGCTGATGTTACTCTTTACTTCGTTTTTAATATTAGGTGTTAGCGATAATTCTCGCGTTCCAATAATACACGAACTTAATGTACTATTTGATAAATCTGATAATGATTTTAATCCGAGAAGATGCTGTAGCCTTAAACCAGGCTTTGGTCTATTAGCACGGATATTTTTTATTGCTATAGGTTTTTTAAATAAAACAGAATAAGCTGCGCTAAGGCGTAAAATAGCTCCACCTCCTTCTCCCAGAGAACCGTCGATCTCTAAATAATTCTTGTTATTCAAGCTGACTCCACTTTATTAAATAAGATTCTGATGCGTTCAATTCCATCGTAGTCTTTTATTAAATTTACTACCTCTTTTGGGACTAAAGTCGTCCAATACCTGTTATCCTTGTTTATTAATTTTCTAACATTTGATGCGTTATATTTTTTCTTAAAAATTCCTATTTTCTCACCTATGGTATATCCCTCATTCTGGAAAAGTTGGCGAACCCAATCGCTATTAGAAAAAATAGTATCAAAGCTTCCAACAATAGAAACAACATGATTTACCCACTTACTTGCATTGAAAATATCGGGAATGGGATATATACTAAACCTTTGTGAGGTTATACCTCTCTTGTTTAACGCAGATGTGATAAAATTAACTCTCTCTTCATATGTAAAAGGATTTATTTTGGTTTTTGAAAATTGAGAGCTTCCTACTCCAATTTTAATTATTTTATATAATTTTAATATCTTGTTAAGCAGGTAAATATGACCATGATGTAATGGTTGAAATCTCCCAAGAAATAAAGCAATATTTTTTTTTGATGTAATTTTCTTATTTTCGCTAGTATTAAGCCTAAGAATTTCGTCTAAGTCTACTAAAAATAGTTTTTTCCAAATATCTTTAGAATAATCTACTGATTTTTCGATCTTCAATATTGCTGATAATTCAGATTTCGTATAAAAACGACTATCACCAACTTCTAATTCATTTGGATTTGGGTTTAATTCTACATCGTGATTAACTAATCCTAAGAAAATATAAGCAATTTCAATTATCCCCTTAGCTTCCTCTGAAATTAAATCGTAAAATATTAATTTTTCAAGGTGTTTTGGGAGTATGCCAAATTCTTCCGCTAATTCTCTTTTTGCTTCCTCCCGTATATCAAATAATTTTAGATTTTTTTTATATAAAACATGCCCCGAAGCAGAGTCTGTATAATACTCAGGAAAACTTTTTTTATTTTTACCACGTTTTTGAACTAGATAAGAAATTTGGTTATTAGGAGTTACAGTGAATATAAATAAGCGAATTATGAGATGGCTTATTCCATTTTTATGAGCTTCCTTTCTATGCATAGGAAATACATACTTTTCTATTTGCCCCGAGTGTAAAAATTTAATATTCTCATCAGAAATGCAAGCTATTACTTCTTCATCCATGCTTTTACCTCCTATAGTTCAACGGTTATAACATCTCCTACCTTTAGACTTAAATCGCTTGCAGCATTGCCTTGATTTTTAGAGATCTCGAGGTATCCACTTGAACCTACAAGAAATAAGAAGGTATTATCTGAACCTTCTTCAAAAAAATTTACAAATTTACCACTAATTTCTGTTTTGTTCTTTAATTTAATCTTAATTATTACGCTTTCTTCTAATGATATAGAAGTTGCTTCAATATTTGTTGTGATATTTCCGAAATTATCTATATATTGGATAGTACATCTTATTTCTTTATCTGAAATCTTTTTATATTCAATGGGATGCTGAGCGATTTTGTTCAAATCGAAGTCTATGCCGAAAGTACTTATATCAACGCCATTAGCGATATATGCTCCAACAGGAGCCATTATATCTCTTCCATGAAATAGATTTGATACAGGGTTATTAAAATATTCTGCATTGGTAATATCAATACATTTTGAAATTTGAGTTATAGGAAGAACATTTAAGAAAATCCCATTATTGGGACCGACGAAATAATAATCATCTATTGTTTCGATACCTAGAATCTCTCGGCTACTACCTACTCCAGGGTCTACTACAATAATAAAAACAGTTTCTTTTGGATAATGCTTATATATGGTTTTTATAATATATGCAGCTTCTATGATTGAGAAAGGAGTTATGTTATGAGCAATATCTATAATATTAATTTCGGGATTAATTTTTAAAATTACTCCTTTTATGCTTGAAATATAATGCTGTCCTTTAGCCCCGAAATCAGTTATTAATCCAATAATCCTTTTATGCATTTTTGCCATCTTAAAGAGAATTCTTTAAAAAATTGTAAGAAATGATTAATTCTATAAATTCGGATGTGTTTATGGGTAAAATTATTTTTTCTTATATTTTTCATCAACTTTATAGAATTCTTCAAGTGCTTTCGATTTTAATCTGTATTCTTCTTCTTTACCAAAATCGACGAGTTTTTTAGAAAGCTCGCTAGCTTTCTTGTAAGATATATACGCTGAATGAAAATCTTCTCCTCTTAGGAAATTTCTTGCTTCATGAACTAATTTATCTCTTGCTTTTGCCATATTTGGGACATCTCCCGAAAAATTAGCTTTCTCTCTTAACGATTCTGCAATATCGATAATATATAATTCTTCAGCAATCTCAGCAGCTCTCTTAAATAGTTTCGATGCTTTCTCGTATTCTAAAATTTTCAAAGCGTTATTCGCATTATTAAAGTTTTCTGTGATTTTGCTGTGTTCTCCTTCTTCAACTTTTTTCAATAAATCTTGGGCTATTTTTCTTTCTTGTTTTCCCCCGCTTAACATCAATTTCGTTATTGCAATAATGCTAGCTTTTAAAGCTTCAGGCTTGAGGATATCAACTAATGGCTCTAAATGCTCTAAGTAGATATCTTTCAAAAGCGGCTCAAACTCTTCAGGATTCATGGTTAAAATATTTAATCCTAAAACTTCAACCGCCTCAGCTCCTTCTTTTAAAGCAGAACGAAGCTTTTCTGGTTTATCACTTTCATTAAGTAATAATCCAATGATGACTCCCGAAGCTTTTCGTGCTAATTTTCCTTTAAAATTATATATATATGAAAATAATCTATGTTCTTTTAGTTTTAATAAGTTATATTCATCTTTTGAATGATCTAAATTAAGTCTAAGAAACAAATCGTTTGTGATTTCAAATTCAGATTTCCTCTCCTTATTATAATAACCTAATATCTTGTAATCGGCATCTAAAGGAAGTAATACCACAAAACTACCCACCGGCATAATTAATCAACTCTTTAAATTATTTTATAATAATATAAATCAAGCGAAATCATAAAAATTAAGCATTTTACTGGTCTTTACTACTGATGATCCTATTAGTCTCTTCTCTTATAGACTGAATTATGTTTAATAATTGAGCATAATAGAGATTATTAGAGACAGCTTTAGAAGCTTGCTTTATCACTTCAATAGCTTTTTTTTCCTCCTCAGTTATAAGTTCAATAGATTTTTTTTCGTACAATTCTTTTATTTTCGCATTAAAATCGTCTGAAATTTCTTGTAAGTTCTCAGTTGACTTCATACGAAATTGTTTTAGGACTTCTACTATTAGTCTGATGTTTTCATTAACAGAAATCGTTTCCTCAGAGAATCGCTGTGACATATTTTGAATAGCAGTACTCATTTGAGTGATCTGAGCAATGGTTCCGTCAAGCGATGTTGTAATTTGATTAATTTTATTAATCATGCTATTTAACAAATTTTCGGCCATATCATTCTCAACTCTTTAAAAAATATACATGTATTATATTATATTTTAGATTGGTTTACTTTTTTCATGTTTTTTACTGAACTAATTGCTTCGGAAAGTAATAAATTAACGGTATCTTGGTTAAGTACTTCCCCCGATAATTTTTCAAACTCTTCCAGATTTAATATTAATGTTGCAAGCGAGTCTAACCCTAACCCTTCCTGAATCTTGACCAACTCTCGTTTTGTGCCTTCCCCAATTTCTTTTAAGACTTCAATATGCTTGCCTTTAGTTGTATCTATTTCAACAGAAAATTCTTTTAACTTTTCGTTTAAATTGGAAATTTTCTGCTCAATGTTTTGGTTAAGACCATCTAAAGATGTTTTCAATCCTTGTATTGCTTGACCAAGTTGAGCTATTCTTGTGTATATTGAATTTAGAAGGTCTGTAAGCATTTCTGCCATTATATGCACCTATTTTGTTTTAACGAATTTTTTGAAAATTCTCTTTTTATTATTATAATTATTAATATAACAGATTACACCAATAAAAAAATTTTTATGTTTTTGTGCTTTTAGATTTTATAATTGAAGCAAAAGGATTCTAATATATAAACTTCAATATTTTCCGAATTATGTATTAGGATGAGGAGATCTGCTCAATTGAAGAGCGGGGACATTTGCTTAGCCTGGTTAACGCCATTTATAGCAAGCGTGGCCAACAAGCGCAGGTCTTATAAGTGACCCACGATCAGACAAGAAATATAAAATTGATCGTGTCAATAGACGCCTGAGAGCCGGGGTTCAAATCCCCGATGTCCCACTTTTTTTTATCTAAATTTAAAAATAGATATAATTTATGTTTTTAGAATATTTTAATTTGATTTTAATAGCCTTGAGCCTAATTCTACCAAATTACGAAATCATATAGGTCTTTTTTTTTTTCTCTTTCCATAATAAGGTCTTAATTTAGCCATGGAAAATCAAATTCTGATGGAAAACTTTTTTTGATATGACTTGATTTTCTCAATAAGATCGAAATGAAAATTCTTATTATTGGGGGTTCAGGGTTTTTAGGAAGTCGCATTTTACATCATTTCTCATCAAAAATCCATGAAATTACCGTCATCACAAGGGGTATTCATAAAATAGAC
>JAUWZR010000206.1 GCA_030615235.1 Promethearchaeota archaeon | reverse complement strand
TTAACGCCTTCTCTCGCCGGGTTTAACTTGTACGCTATTAGCAAACTATTCGGAGGTATTGGGGGCAAGATCGACGCAAAAATTCAAAACAAGTTCTTAGCAACGAGAAACGCGATGATGCGCGATGCAAGTCAAATAGACAACGAAAAACAAGAAGTTGAGATGGGAAAGAAGCCTATTACTTCGCCATCCGAAGATATTTCGCAGGAAAGTAAACCTTTCGTTTCAAACACGCCATCACTTGAAAGCACCCCTGTTGAGCTGGTGGCATTTCCCAGTCATGGGAGCCGATATAATATTCCCAGTTATGCGGGCGGGACTTTTCAAAAAGGTCCTAGTTATGAGGGTACAACATTTATCAAAGATGAAAAAGCAAGGGTAGAAGGAAACCAAGATAAAATCGAAAGAATTAGTCAATCCGCCTTGAGATTTCTTACCGAGGAGGCTAAAGACGACTTATCGCCTATCGAGGTTAAACAAATGGAAGAATTAGTTGAATCGTTAAAGGGTAAGAAACTCAATGAGTACGATATCTTGGTTGATAATAGTCCGTATGGTGGCGTTTATTATAGAGTGTTAAACGATATTTTGGCTAAAAACGCAGACGAGTTTACTCAGCTTGACAAAGACATCCTTGACGTTGCTGCATATAAGATGGCTGGCATATCGTTTGATCAAAAGAATTGGCAATCAGGTGAAGAAATTTCCAAATTGTATCCTTTCTTTAATCTTTTCGTAAACGATCTTAAAGATTTATTGACTACTTCGGGCGTTATCCAAAAAAATCTTTTAGATTTTTCTGAGTTAAATAATATTTTATTCGATGATTCCAGTAGCTTAAGCATAGAAACCTTCCTGCAAGAATTTCTTGATTCTGAAAAATTTAACATTTTCGAACAAGCCCCTCAAGACGGGGAAAGATTACTAGATACATGGTATGTAAGAATTGAGAACGCAATTAAATCGTCAACATCTCTAACAGAGATAGAAAAAAATTCCTTAATTCTAAATATCGAAGGAAAATTTAGCAATTATTATAAATTGTCTGGCTGGGATGTTGAAAACCCTACCTATCGTAAATTCAGGCAAATGATAATTAAGGTTGGCGAAGTCCTTAAAGATCACGGCATAATTGGATCTAACACTTTCAATCAAATCATTGATTTACTTCAGATTGAAGGATTCTTAGATTATCAATTTGGAAAATTATCTTCAGACTCTCAATATGCTCCCTCTACTGCTGTTATTAAAAATTTTCAAGAGAGAATTCTAACCACTATTTCACGCGATTATTTCAATAAATATTACGACATTAAACCACTAATTGAGGCAGCTATGAGCGAATTCTTAAAAACTACGAGAAATCACTATAATTTCCTTGACTTACTCTCAAAATACAAGAAAACTTACCGTAAAAGATTGATAATCGGCATTGCCATGAAAAACACCGTTCTAACAAAAGTAACGGATGTACACGATTTGTCTCAATTACTCTTTGACAATCGAAGAGAATTAGATTATTTTCTCCGTGATACAAAAAAATCAGATCCCAACAAAAAACCTCGTCTGCCCAAAATTTGGCGAATTATATTAACCTCAAAACAATGGACATCTCAATCCTTTAAAGATATATTCATAGATATTAGTCAGCAAGAGCTCGACTCGCTTAAAAAAGGCGTTAAAGACGTCATTGACACCTGGATTTTTAATGCTAGAGATTATTCTTTTATCTCTCAAAGAGCTTACAGAAGGTTTTCTAAAGAAAGCTTCAGACTACAATACGAACTGGTTCAAAGCGTCTGGCTTGCCGGAGCAATCTTAAAGAACAGACTCACGCTTCCAATGACACTAAATAAACAAAAGGAATACGACAAAATCTTAGGTATTACATGGGACCTGAACCATTGGATATCTACATCGAAGCTAACAGGAATCTCAGAAAAATCTCTGAAAACACTACTCCTCAATATACAAAAGTTAGTCCTACTCGAGCCAACTGCCAGCACTAATCTCTTGTTCGGGGAAGCTGAGTCCACAATCTCCTCAGAAGAAAGACTCGCCATTTATAGACTTGCTTTAGAGAACATAATGGCCTACATGAAAGACCGAGGCATGGGCTTTTTTAGACGCCTTAAACCTAACAGATTCCACAAGAAACATTGGGATGAAGACTATGCAAAAGCTTATCACATCATCATGGGACTCGGAAAACATTTAGGTTTCGATCCGCTCTTCTTTAGCGAGATAGATGACATGTCTTTTATGGAAGGTGTTGCCACAGCCCTTCTCTTTGCGCGGCATCACTTCAGAGATGACCCTGAGCTAAGGTTATCGCTCTTTATTTTTGACCAAGTGCTTACTGATAATAGAAGACACGGGACATGGAGAACTCTAAACGAAGCTGAAGCTTTAACTGTTCAGAGGAATTACGAACATCTCATCAATTTGGACGAGAAAATTAGCAAAACTGTCATTGAACGAGAGTTTAACAACCGCCAATTCTTAAGCGACCCCCTTAACAGATGGTTCTATGATAGCGTTGTTGTGGACAGATGGTACGCAGAACCTACATTTGAGTCTAATATATTACCGAAATTCAATGATAGAAAAATTTATATGAAGAGTCATACAGTTCTCGAATTTATGCAAGAAAATGATCAATTCAAAATCGCTTATGAACGGTTTTATACCAATGTTATCGAAAAACAGGGCTTTAAACTTTACGGACTATTAGAAATGTTGCATGGCGTAAGTAAAAAAACCCACATTGACGCTTCATTGTTCAACCTCATGGCTCTTACCATAGATTTTGGAGAGCTCTACAACGAACTCCTCTGGGACGAGGGATATCTGGTTAAACGCTAAACACTAAACCGCTATACTTGTTACATTTAAATACTATACTTTTTTTTACTAAGATGATGAAGAAAAAAAGAACGATCTCGATAAAAGATCCAAAACTAAGGAAAATTCGAAATAACTTGCGCTTACTGCTTATTAGAGCAACCAGTGCTGAGTGGCGAAAATATTTCGATGAACAACACAGATTAAACACAGATCTGGATGGTAATATCCGGAATTTGAGCGAGTCTAAAAAACCGAGAACAGCCGAATTGACTAGGAAGATGAATGAAATTAAGAGAATAGTTGAAGCATCAATTATCCAATGCCCCGTTTGTAGAAAGATTGATAAAGATATGATTTTCAACCCTGAGTTAAAAGAATGGTATTGTATTCAGTGCTATCGAGGAATGGGTGAATTTTATTACCAAGAAAAAGAGGCTCGTGCAAAAGGGCTTGTCCATGATGATTTCCACGAAGATTTCTACAAAACTTTCCTGGATTAGCAGTTCACTGCTAAGAAGCCTTAGCTGCAAGATAGATAGAATCGAATAATTCTCAAATAGAAGAAAATATCTCAAATAGAAGAAAAACTATTTTTTAGGAGAAAACATGGTTAAGATCACATTTTTTTTAAAGACATTGCCGTATAAATAATAGTCCTCGCTCATGATTGCTTCAAAACATATATATATTTAAAAATTTATATTTTACATTTATTATAATTTATCTTATTTAATTGAATAGATACAACAACGCTGCTGAAGTTAGAATTGATGCAATTTTACTCCGCAATTTTTGCAGCGACTCTTTGTTAAATCCTTAAAGCATTTTTGATGAAATAATGTTTTGCAATTATCACATCTTAAGATATTTTGCTCTTCCTCAAATATAAAATTACACACCGGGCACGAGCTAAGCATATCATCCGATTCTAAATCGCTAAATTTAACTAGTTCTACATGAGAAAGTTCAGGTGGTTTAGGCTCTTTTTTAGATTTTATCCTTGGTTTGACAAGAGATGTGAACTTTTGAACTTGAGACACTTCAGTTGGAATTTTTAATAAATAGAAACAATGCGGGCATCGAACTGTTCCCGCTTGTTTCATTTTTCTGTCTTTTTGGGAACTAGCCCAAGAAGATAAACAATGGATATGATATGGTGCTTGACAATTAGGGCAATAGCGACCGCTAACATAAAAGGAACTTTTGGTGTAGGGATTTAAATCTGAAAAGCAGATCGAACATTTTTTATAATCTGCTAAGCCTCTCATATGCAATAAGCGCTGTTCTTGATCTCTTGTCAGATCTTGGACTCTTAAAAGATCAGCTGCTATTTTTCTAAGAAAAGCGGGATTTTCAATAATTGAAGTGGTCCCATCTCCGTAAATTTTAATATTAGATCCTGCTAAGTCATGAGCCGCCTGTAGTAAGGATTGAGCGTCATTATTGTAATAATAGTTTCCCCCTGTAAGGTCGCTCATCCTTTTTAAGATATTGAGAGGAGAGAGTTCACCCAATCGAAATGTATCTATTTTTACATTTAATCCTTGAGCTAAACGTGCCATTTTCAATGGATCAATAGACGTCGTAGTAAAATTGCCATCCGAAATAACAAGGATTCGAGGAATTTTAGCGGCGATCTTTCGTAATTCAGAAATGATTAATTTAATAGAAAG
>JAUWZR010000282.1 GCA_030615235.1 Promethearchaeota archaeon | reverse complement strand
GTTCAGGCTGAAAGAATGGGTGTCCCTCACTTTACTATTGATGTTCCGCATGTCGTAAGCAATACAAACAATAGGCAACTAAATTACTTTAAAAAATATGTTGCGGAGCAATTGTACGAATTTGTAGATTTCATGCAGGAGGTAACAGGACACGAATATAATGAGGAAAGAACGAGAGAAGTAACTGAAAATTCATGGAATCTTAGCATGGTATGGCAAGATATTTATAATCTAAGAAAGGAAATTCCCTGCCCGATTTCGACGAGGGATACATTTGGAGGACTTTTTCCACTATTTACGATGCCTGGGTTAAAAGAACCTATTAAATTGTATAAAAGAATGTATAGAGAAGCTAAACAACGAGTGGACGCCGGAGTTGGAGCTCTAGAAAAAGAGGAATTTCGCTTAATGTTTGAAGGCATCCCCTTTTGGTATGCACTTAAGTTCTTTGGAAATTTAGAACGCTGGAACGCCATTATTGTGTACGAACCCTACACGTATGCATTTAGCAAATACATGAATCCAAATGTTACAAAAGAAATGGTTATCAATAATCCGATAGAAGCAATGTCAGAACTAATGATGAATTTTTGGTATGTCTATGATCTTGAAACCAGAATAAAAAAATTCGCTGAAACCGTTGAAGAATGGAAGATCGATGGTGTTCTATTACATGAAAATATGTCCTGCAGACCTAACTCTTGTGGGCTATATGATCTAAAAAAGCATTTAATGGAAGATTATGACATCCCTTGCTTGGTAATAAATGCAGATATGAACGATCCAAGGAAATTAAACGAAATACAGGTTTACAATCAAATAGAAAGCTTTATAGAAATTTTAAGGCAAAGAAAAAAACATTAACTTTTTACTATTTTCTACACAAAATGCCTGTTTAAAATTACTCTGGAAATAATGGCTGATATTCATTTTCTATTGCTGCACTAACGACTTTTTTTTGCTCCTCTTCATTAAGTTTCTTAAATCGAGCGGCAGCATCTAAAACTAAAGGCCACAACCTAATGTCACAAGGTAATGAGTAGGTTGTAACTCCTTCTTGAGACAATGTAAACCAAACGGCCTGATCAATTAATTCCTGGGATGATAGAGGTTCGTACCAAGTATTATAACTAGCTTCACTATTCCACCGGTTTTTAGAAATGGCTTTAATGGCTGTAACACCAATATTTTTCTCGCATGCAATTTCAAGAATCCTTTTAAAATCATTAACGGGACTAGGATATGCAATTGCTGCTACATAAACAGGTAATAAAACTGTATCGATATCACCAGATAACTCGAGAGCTTTCTGGAGTACCCTTACATCGTGATGTGCCGTAATACCAATATTTTTTATTATACCTGTTTCCTTAGCTTCCAGAAAAGCTTCCATAGCACCATTTTCTCCTAAAATTTGATCTAACTCTTCCATAGATGAAACTGCGTGAAACTGGTACAAATCAAAATATGAAGTGCCAAGTTTTTCTAAAGATCTTTTGAGTTGTCTCCAGGCTCCATTCTTTTTTCTCTTTAAAGTTTTTTCTGATAGAAAGAATTTGTTTCTATACTTTTCTATCCAAGGATTAAGGCGTATTTCTGCGTTACCGTAGGTTGGAGCGACATCTATCATGTTTATTCCATGATCCATTGCGAGTTTTACAGCTTTATCCGCCTTATTTTGGTCAACATATCCCAACCCACATCCTCCCATTGTAATAAATGTAATCTTAGCTCCAGTTCTTCCAAAAATTCGAGTTTCCATTTATCCACCTTATTTATCTATTTATATATTGAAATTAATTTTTATATTAAAATAAGCTTTCTCACTATAAGGTTTGTATTTAGCTTTCTTTGTTTGAATTATTATTTTTAGTTTATTATTTGTTCAAGACTCCAATCAAAGTTTATTCATGCAAACTATATTTGGATTCGTATAATAGTAATACTTAATAATTAATAATAAAATTGGAGGGTGAGATAATGATTCAAATTAACCAAGATTTCCAGAACGAGAAAAAAATTATACAAATTATGGCTAATTTTACTAATATAAAACCAAAAATTAAACGTCATAATGAAAATGTCACTTCATTATTTGAGAATCAATTAAAAAATGCTATCTGGCAAGCGCGTGTTAAAGGAAAATCTCTCTCTAACAATGAATACTATGGCATGGTCAAAGATTTCTGGAAAAAATATTTAATTTATGAAGTTTAGTTTTTTTTCTCTAATCTACTAATTAGTATAAGTTTGTATAAGTGCTTCTCCATTCCATAAGCATATTCCAAAAACAATAAAGCAGATAATAAGATCATATTTGATTCCAAGAAAAAATTCTGTTTCTACTTTAGATTTATTAAAATTTTTATAAGAGATACATGATGCCGAATCGATAATAAACCATTATCAAATAATATTTGTTATTGATTTTAGTACAATCAAGTTATTTAAAAACAAGATAATAAGTGATGATTTCGTAATTAATATTAGAATAAAAATTAACCAAGAACTATTTGTCTCTTATAAATGAAGAATATTAATGCAATTTTAGGATTGTTTTTCGCAAATGAAGATGAAATGGTTTATGATAAAATCAAAATTTCTGAGGATCTAACTG
>JAUWZR010000250.1 GCA_030615235.1 Promethearchaeota archaeon | reverse complement strand
GAATCTAATATCATATAAAAGAATGCTTGGATTCTGAAAAAAGAAAGCTAAGTATGCTATTAAAGGCACACTCATGAAACCGAACCATATAGCTGTGCAAGGCACATATTGGTAAAATGGTATTAAAACGGAAGTGACACTAGTAGAAATTGAACTAATTGTATTTCTTAACTTTTTATAATCTCGATTCATTCTCTTTTACCGATAAATTTTTTCGTTGTATTTACAAAATAAGTATAAGTATGTCGTTTATAAAGCTTTAAGGTGCACTTTTCGAACAAATTAAAAAGTTGGAGATTCATTGAGTTAGAGCAATTTAGAACTGCTTCCCTAAACTTTTTAACAATGAACAATATAAAATAATGTGAATTTACCTATGAATGAGAAAAACCAAAAAAACCAAATACTTGAGTTAATAAAAAATAGAAGAACGATTCGCGCGTACGATCCTAAACCTCTCTCTCAAGATGAAATTGATACCATCATCCACGGAGCAATGAGAGCTCCTACAGCAGGAAATTTAATGATGTATTCAATTATTCTAGTAGCCGATAAGAACTTAAAAGAAAAACTAGTAAAAACCTGCGATAATCAACCACATATCGCGAAAGCACCGTTAGTCTTACTGTTTTTAGCTGACATGCAGCGATGGTGGGATTACTTTGAAGTAAGTAAAGTCAAGGAAAAATGCAATGAGATAGGTAAAGAGTTTCAAACACCCCAAGAATCTGATTTACTTCTTGCTTGTTGTGATGCATTAATTGCTGCCCAAAATTCCGTAATCGCCGCTGAAGCTTTGGGTATTGGCTCCTGTTATATTGGAGATATTATGGAAAACTACGAAGATCATCGTGAGATGTTTCATCTTCCCAAATGGGTATTTCCTATAACTTTGTTATGTTATGGGTACCCTAAAGGAGATAAAAACAAAATTCCCCTCACGACTCGCTTTCCTCAAAAATTTATACAGTTCACAAACAAATACTCAAGGTTAAGCGAAAAAGATTTTAACGAGATGTTAAAGGATGAAAAGAGAAAAATCGTAGTAAAAGAAGCAGAAAATATGGGGCAACAACTCTATCTTGGTAAATTAGGGGCAGATTACTCAGTAGAGATGCGTCGTTCTGTTAAAGCAGCACTTAAAGAATGGCTTAAAAAAGATTAGAATAAAAAAATTAAAGTTGTTAAAAGTTAGAGATCAATCCTAAAAACAAGTGATATCTTAAAGGAAATTCTAGTATATTTATATAATAATAAATTCTAATTTTAATTAATAATAAATTGAGCGGAGTTATTATGCCAAATGAGAATGTTAAAGATATTGAAATGTATTATGAGGTGACTGGAGAAGGTGATCCTTTACTATTAATCCATGGTTTAGGATCAAGCACACGTGATTGGGAAGAACAAGTGCCATTTTTTTCCGAAAAGTATCAAGTTATTACAATTGATCTTAGAGGCCATGGAAAAACAGATAAACCTAAAGGACCTTACAGCATAAAGATGTTTGCTGAAGATATCGCCGAATTACTGAAAAAATTAGGAATTACTTCAACACATGTTTTGGGGATATCTTTAGGTGGGGGAGTTGCTTTTCAATTTGCTATAGATTTTCCTGGTTTAGTAAGAAGTCTTGTAATTGTTAATGCCGGTATAGAATATCTTATGGATTCATTTAAAATGAAATTTGAGCTCTTTAAACGTACATTTATTGTGAAATTAATTAGTATGAAAAAAATGGGAGAAGTTCTCGCTCCTAGGTTATTCATAAAACCTGAACAGGAAGAGTTACGCAAGAAACTAATTGAAAGATGGGCAGAAAATGATAAAAAGGCTTACCTTGCAGCAATGAATGCATTAAAAGGTTGGAGTGTTCGAGATCAACTTAACAAAATTAATTTTCCAACGCTGGTGATCGGATCGGATGAAGATTATACATCTTCCTCAGTTAAAGAAGAATATACGGCATTAATCTCAAATGCAAGGTTTATAGAAATTGAGGATGTCAGACACGCAATTCCCTTTGAAAAACCTAAGGAATTTAACGATATCGTTATGAATTTTCTGTTAGAACAATCTTAAAATTCTAAATCGGCTTAAATTTCTAAAATAAAAAAAAAAATTGTGGCATAATCCAGAAGTAATAATTGCTCTAAAATTATTTAATATCGTCCCAAGCAGCTCGTTCTTTATCAAGAAACCTTTCAACTACTTTAAACTCGTGATCTATTAACATAGTTGATCTCCTTTCAATATCATAAGATGGCCACTTAGGTATACCATCATGGTTTGGGTTTCCAGTACGAGCAAATGCAATCCAAGCATCCATAACATTATGACTAATAGCATTTAAATCTGGACTTTTACCTACAAAATCTTTAAACGAAGGATTAGTTAGTGTGTTAAAAACGAAGGGCAATTCAAGAGCATGGCATGCTCCTAAATCCCCGTTAAATGCTGGTGATGGCCAGGTAAACAGGTAATTATACGTATTGGTTTGATGTTTACTCTGCGCTTCAAGTAAGCGTATTGTTGAAATGCGGAATATGTAGTCAGTGATAAGGGCGTTCATAATTTCTTTTAGTTCGGTAGAAAAGTTGCCTTCTCTCGCCTGTTTGTATGTATCGATCATCGCTTTACTCTTGGTAATATCTATACCTAACCTACTCAAAATACCGATTAAGAGCTTTTCTCCATCAGCATTATTTATTTTACTTATTTCAGGATCAAGAGCAGTAAATAACTTAGCCTCGTCCAGATTAGTGCCAATCATAAATTCAATATCCTTGCAATCTCCATTTTGAAACGCCTTTAAAGGATGAATATGTAGTGTCTCCCCATCTATGAGAGGTCGAAAAGCAAGAAGATTTGTAGAATCTTCAGCCAAAAACTTATTTTGCGCATTAATTATATTTTCCGGGGATAAATTACGTAATGCGTTAATATCTCCCTTTTCAACACCGAGCATGCGCATTAATTTTTTTGAAGGTTTCTTGTTAACCTTTGAGTCAATTGCAGGAGCGCTCTGAGCAATTATGCGATTAAAAAGCTCACTCGCAGCAGGCATAGCGGCTAACGCAACTACTGAATAACCCCCAGCAGATTCACCAAAAATAGTAATATTATTTGAATCCCCTCCAAATAATTCAATATTGTCATGAACCCATTTAAGCGCTAAAATTTGATCCAGGTACCCAACATTGGCCGTAACACCGGGGATATATAAATAACCCAAAACACCTAACCGATAATTAATAGTAACTACCACAACATCGCCACGCTGGACTAGGGCTGAACCGTCATACATGGGATCAATCCCACCGCCAAAAATGAAACTACCCCCGTGAATCCAGAACATCACTGGGCGTTTTTTATTATCTACACTAGGTGTCCAAATATTAAGATTCAAACAGTCTTCACTTTCGGGTTGAAGTTTACCCGTAAAATCTTCGAGCTGAGTATATCCTTGGTACGCACAATGC
>JAUWZR010000122.1 GCA_030615235.1 Promethearchaeota archaeon | reverse complement strand
TTCAGGAGCGAAACATGGAGGATTTTAAAAGGTAAGCCAATAATTATAAATGCGAACAGAGTTTATTATTTTGTTAAAGCGGAAACGAAATTTATAAACGCTAAAATGATGTATCATTCGATTCTGAATCCTAATGACGATCCTGAACAATTTGTGATTGTTGAAGAACGATGGAGTGGAGAGTTTAATGAAGAAGATATTATTAGAGTATTTAATCCAAATAATTATCGCTAAACAATCAGAAACGAAACTTGAAATTCTCCACTTAATTACATCGATAAAAATTGAGATTTAAAGATATCTTGATTTTCCTCGAAGGTCACATCCCAACCTTTTAAGTTTTTGGTTTTTAGTTCTCTGGTTTTAATAAAATTAAAATTTGATAGATAACTAATTTCATTACACGTGTTACTAATAGCGTAAAAAATAAACATAAAATATTGAATGGAACAATTAGATTGGTGGAAATATGGCTCCAAATGAAGAACGGGACGATGAAGAACAAAAAGAAATGGCTCCGGATGAAACAACTGAAGAATCTTCTGAAGAAATTGAAGAAGAAATTGATGAAGAAACAAAAGATAAAGAATTGGACTTAAAAAAAGAAAGAGATCGACTCAAATTTCACTATCGTGGATACACATTAGATGAATTAAAGAAAATGAATATGGACCAGTTTATTCAATTACTTCCGGCACGAGCACGAAGGTCTTTAAGAAGAGGATTACCTCCCAGGCAAAAAAAGCTTCTTGAAAGATTAAGAAGGGCATATAGAGCTAAAAAAAGAGGAAAAGATCTTCTAACAAGGACGCATATTAGAGATATGTTAATCTTCCCAGAAATGGTAGGTTTGCAAATTGGTGTCTATAACGGGAAATCATTTGAAGTAGTAGAAGTAAAACCTGAAATGATTGGTCATTATCTAGGTGAATTCTCACTAACTAGAAGACATGTACAGCATGGATCGCCAGGAATTGGAGCCACCCGTTCAAGTAAATATGTTCCATTAAAATAATCAAAATAATCAAAATAATTAAAATAATTAAAGAGATGATAATAAATGCCTAACTGGGGTTATTCTTTCATAGAGCAGAAATACGACGCAGACAGGTTGGCTAAAGCTTCGGGTAGAGACTTGCGAATAAAACCAAAACCTGCCAGAGAAGTATGTGCGATAATTAAAGGTATGAAGTTAGAGCAAGCCAAGAGGTTTCTAGAGAAAGTTATTCAGCTTAAACAATCCGTACCATTTAGAAGACATAAAAAGAAACAAGCTCACAGAAAAGACTTGAAACAATATAAATGGTATGCTGGTAGATACCCCCAAAAAACCGCTGCTAGAATCTATGAACTTCTCACTTCCGTTGAATCAAACGCAGAATTTAAAGGTTTAGATACTGAACAATGTAGAATTATTCACGCCGCAACACACAGAGGAAGAATAATAAAACGCTACATTGAACGAGCTCATGGTCGATCTTCTCCTAAGTTTAGGCATTTGAGTCATGTAGAAATTGTTATTTATGAATTTCCGAGTTAAAATTAAACTATATAATCAAAATTATCTAAAAAAGTAATAATTATGAGCCCTTTAGCGAAGCATTTCATTGAACAAGGAATCAAGTTAATGCAAATAAACGAATATTTGAGATCTGAACTTGTTCGGGCTGGGTTTGCTGGTGTTGATATACAGAAAACCCCGCTAGGCGTAAGAATCACTCTCCGCACATCTCGTCCAGGCCTTGTAATTGGGAAGGGTGGAAAGCGTATTCAAGAGATTACAGATGTCCTTCAAGATAAATTTGACCTAGAAATGCCCCAGATCGAGGTAGAAGAGGTTTCCAATCCCGATTTGAACGCACAGATTATGGCGGAGCGTTTAGCATATTCGTTAGATCGGGGAAGACATTACAGGAGAGCAGGCTATTACATATTACGTAAAATCATGGATTCTGGAGCTAAGGGTACAGAAATCATCGTTTCAGGTAAGGTAACTTCACAGAGAGCCAGAACAACCGTGTTTAGGGCCGGTACAATGAAAAAATCAGGTCAACCTGCTCAAGAAGGAGTAGATAAAGGAGTAGCTCAGTGTATTATGAAGTCTGGAACTTTAGGGATAATCGTGAAAATCATGCATGCTGATGTAAGAATGGGTGATACAATCACAATAAACGATGAAGAATTAGCTAAACTTCAAGCAAAAAAAGAGGCCGAGTTAAGTAAAACAAAAATTGAAAAAGACTTAGAGATAAGTGAGGAAATAAGAGAACCAAGCGAAGAAGAAAAAGACCTGTTCGAAGAAGTCGAAGAGGAAGAAATTTCTGAAATTTCTCTAGAACCAGAAGTAGATACAGATGAAGAAAGTAATGAATAATATCATATGAAATAAAAATATGGATAGTGAGTAAAATATGGATATAATAACCGCAAATAAAGTCCGGGAAATGGATGAAAGAGAAAGAGTAAGAAGTTTAATAACCCTAAGAGAAGAATTGATGATGTTATACAGCCAACAAACTGGTGGCGGTATCTCAGATAATCCCGCAAAGGCGAAATTACTGAGAAAACAAATTGCAAGGATTCTTACAGTAAGAAATGAAGAGAAATAGTTGGAATTATAATGATAAGCCCAAAGTATCTGATCTACCACGACTTGATAGGTTTTAGAGTGCAAGCTAAACTCAAATCGAAGCCATCTCATTCTAAATTTATGGATGCGGGCGTGGTAATTGATGATACTCAAAATATGTTAATATTAGAAAAAAATAATGAAATAAAAAAATACATCAAGAAAGATTATATTTTTAGATTTACAGTTGATGATGGAATGTTAGAGGTTAATGGATCGAAAATCGTAGGCATTCCAGAAAATAGATTGAGAAGTTTAAAGAAAAAAAAGTGGTCGAGATACTAAAATGAGCGTTAGAAATATTGGCATTCCAGGAGTTAATCCTCCATCAAATCGTGAATGTAATGATAAAGATTGTCCTTTTCATGGGAACACACGAATTAGAGGCAAAATTACTCAAGGAGTCGTCGTCAATAAAAAAGCCAAAAACACGGTAGTAATTAGACAGGATTATGTTCAATTCGTTAAGAAATATCAACGTTATGAAAGACGCAATTCGCGACTAGCATGCCATCTTCCAGAATGTTTAACGAACGATATTAAAGTTGGCGATCTAGTACGCGTAGGAGAAAGTAGAAAACTATCAAAAACTAAAGCATTTATCGTCTTAGATAAAATTAAAGCAGGAGCTGCGAATTAAATGGGAACTAGAAGAAAACTTGGAAGAAAAACGTTATCCAAACCTAGAACCAGTTATGGTGTCCAAAATGGTTCGAGAATTTTTATTACCGATAATTCTGGAGCAAAAATCGCTCAAATTATTAATGTCGATGGTTCCAAAACACGATTAAGAAGATTGCCAAAGGCATCAGTAGGATCTGTCTGTACAGTAACTATTAAAAAAGGTCGACCAGATTTGCGGGGAAATATTGTAAAAGCTGTTATCGTAAGACAAAAAATGATTTATAGGAGATTAGATGGCACGAGATTATGTTTTGAGGATAATGCTGGTGTAATAATAACTAAGGAAGGCGACCCCAAAGCAACCGAAATTCGTGGGCCTATTGCAAGAGAGGCAGCAGAATTATTTCCGCGATTAGCATCAATTTCATCGTTAATCATTTAAAAATAAGGATAAAGGGATTAAAGAAATGAAAGTTAAATCAAAACAACCTCGAAAGCAAAGAAAAGCATTGTATAAACATAAAAACCATCAGAGGTCAAAATTATTAACAGTAAGAGTAGCTGATTTCGTACGAGAAGAGTACGGGATTAAAACACTTCCCTTGAGAGTGGGAGATGGAGTCAGAATAATAAGAGGTGAATTCAAGGATTTTGAAGGAGAAATCATCGAAATCACTAAAAGACAGCGAGCAAAAATCAAAGAAGCTGCTTTTGATAAAGCAGATGGAACTCAATTTCATCCAGCTATTCATATCTCAAAAATGGTTATAACAAAATTCACGAAAGAAAAAAAGATGGATCCATGGAGAGCAAATATGATTGATAGAAAAGTGGTCTTTGGGTTTAGAGAAGAGGAACTAACAGGTCCAAAAAAACAGAAAGAGGAGGAAGAAAATTAAATGACCAGACATGGAGGTTCAAGAACGCTAAAAAGACTGAATACACCTAAATTCTTACAGATAAAAAGAAAGCACGGTAAATTCTTTATGACCCCTTCACCGGGACCTCACCCGAGTAGATTATGCTTGCCTTTATTGCATATCGTGAGAGATCTTCTTGAGATTGTAGATAACTACAGAGAAGCAAAAAAATTAATTGGTTTAGGGAATTTTAAAGTCGATAGAAAAGTAGTTAAGGACAGGACATTTCCGGTAGGATTGATGGATGTGCTCACTATCGTAAAAACGAACAAACATTATCGTATATTACCGGACTCACATCATGGATTAATTTTGCACGAAATTACTGAAGCAGAAAGCACATTCAAACTATGTAGGATAACGCAAAAAACTACATTAAAAGGGGGAAACATACAATTAAACTTGCACGATGGGAGGAATATTTTTATCAGCGTTAAGGATCCGAAGAATCCTAAAGAAGACATCTATAAAAGAATGGATGTTTTAAAAATTACAGTTCCAGAACAAGAAATTTTAAAAGTATTAAAATTTGAAGAGGGAAATCTAGCAATTATAATGTCCGGTAAAAACATAGGACAGCTAGGAAAGGTTTTAACAATATTAAAGCGATTTGGTCCGAAAGCAAGTACAGTTTCTATACAACATAATTCAGAACATACAGAAACGCTTTACGATTATACTTTTATAATAGGAGAGGGTCAATCGGAGATTAATTTACCAAAATCAGAATAAAATAAAAAGAGGATTAAATAATGTCAGCGAGAGCAGCGAGAGAAACTAAGAAAAAATCTATAAAAGAGCAAGAGAAAACATTTGAAGAAATGTGGGCTAACCCTATGAAAAAACCATATTTAGAAAAAGTTGTACTAAATATTGGAGTAGGTGCAGGCGGTGAAGAATTAGAACGCGCAGCTACAGTATTACAAACTATCTCGGGCAAAACACCTGTGAAAACTCTTTCTAAAAAAAATATTAAAGAGTTCAATTTGCGAATTGGACGCCCAATAGGCACAATGGTAACTGTACGGGAACAAGAGGCAGAAAAGTTACTAAAACGATTATTTGTAGTTAACAATGACAAGATGCTTAGAAAGAGTTTTGATAATTATGGAAATTTCGGTTTTGGTATAACTGAGCATATCACCATTCCTGGAGTTGAATATGATAATGTTATTGGTATTTGGGGTCTTGATGTCGTTGGGAGAATTGTAAGACCTGGAATGAGAGTAAAATTTAGAAGAAAAAGTAGAGCGAAAGTTCCCAAACACCACTATGTTTCTCGAGTAGAAGCACAGTATTTCTTGAAAAAGAAGTTTGGAGTCGAAATTGTAGACAAATTGGATTTAGACTATATTTAAAAGAATAAAAATGATGATTATGCCGCAAGGTAAACTAGGTAAGGGTCAAAGAGAGTGTAGACGATGTCATACTCATAGAGGATTGATAAGAAGGTATGGCTTATATATATGTCGTAGATGTTTTTACGAAATTGGAAAAGATATTGGATTTTATAGGTATAGTTAAAACGATAATATGGTATGAGGTGTAGAAAATAGCGAATACATTAGCCGATATGTGTAATAATCTTAAGAACTCAGAAAGAGCAAGGAAGAAGGAAGTAACTATTAGTCCTGCTTCTAGATTAAACCAAATGGTTCTTAGAATCTTTCAACAACACGCATATGTCGGAGAGTTTGAAAGATATGACGATGGTAGACAAGGTAAATTCAAAGTTGCGCTATTAGGCAAAATTAATCATTGCTCTGGTTTAATGAGGCTTAATTACAACATCTCGCAATTCGAATCACTTGAAAGAAAGCTACTACCAGCACCAGGTTTAGGAATAATCGTGTTAACTACAAATCAAGGTATTATGACCATGAAAGAAGCCGAAGAAAAACATATCGGTGGTATGACTTTATGTTATATCTATTAATAGTGGAAAAAGGTAATGATAAATGGTAAAAGTAGCATTTTTTAAAGAAGAACTGGAAATTCCGAAGGGAG
This sequence comes from Promethearchaeota archaeon, assembly GCA_030615235.1. Taxonomy (GTDB): domain Archaea; phylum Asgardarchaeota; class Lokiarchaeia; order Sigyniarchaeales; family SOKP01; genus SOKP01. The sequence goes on along the minus strand of JAUWZR010000122.1, from coordinate 1,477 downwards.
TCACTGTTTCCCTTGACGGAAACCATCATATTACTGTAAGTGGACCTAACGGAAAGATAACAAAAGACTTTTCGCATATAAGAGGTATAAAGGTTTCAATTGAAGACAATCTTATGATTTTCGCTACTAACTTCCCAAAAAGTGGAACCCTTGCTTTAGTTAAAACTATTATCAATCTAATTAAAAATTTAATAAATGGCGTTCAAACAAACTATAAATACATTTGTAAAGTATGTTATAGTCATTTTCCATGCACGGTGGAAGTCAAACCTGATAAAATGGAAATTCATGTCGTTAACTTCCTTGGAGAGAGAGCTCCAAGAGTTACAAAATATCTAAAAAATGTAGAAGTTAAAATTGACGGCGAGGACGTAATATTAACCGGCCCCGATAAAGAATCATTAGGTCAGACTGCTGCGAACTTAAAAAAAGCTTGCAGAATAAGAAAGAAAGACCCAAGGGTGTTTCAAGATGGTGTATACCTCTATAAAATTCAAAGCGGAGACCAAGTTACCTGGGAAGTAAGATAAAAAGAGGTAAGAGATATGGAACAAAAAAGACTGATAGAACTCAGGAAAAAAATCAATAAAAAACGCCCCTCCTTTAGGCGAGTAGAATCTTGGAGATACGTAAGAGTGAAAGATTCTTGGCGAAAAGCAAGAGGAATTGATTCACGAACTCGAATAAAATCTAAATCAGGAGTCAAATCACCTTCAGTTGGGTATAGAGGGCCTAAAAAGGTACGTGGATTACATCCATCAGGATATGAAGAGGTAAGAGTCGTAATCATTGATGATTTGAAAAATTTAAATAATAAAAAACACGCAATTAAAATTTCTACTAAGTTAGGCGTTAAAAAAAGAATACGATTAATAGATTATGCTCAAAGTAGAGGATTTAAAATCCTTAATTTAGGAATATCACAAAGAGAGATAGAAAGTTTAGAAGCAGCCCTTGAATCTTCTATTGAAGATATGGATGATGAAGATTTATTTGAAGATGAGGACTAATAAAATTCTCATAATTATATAATTTTATGTGATAAAAAATGAGTCTAAAAGCCCAGAAAAGAATGGCAGCGGAAATATTGAAATGTGGGGAGAACAGGGTTTATTTCGATCCATACTTAATAGATGAAATAAAAATGGCAATTACTCGAGAAGACATCCGCAATTTGGTAAAAGAAGGTATTATTATAAAAAAATATAAAAAAGGCAATTCAAAACATAGAAAGAACCTACTTCATGAACGCAAGAAAAAAGGTAGGGCTAGAGGCATAGGAAAACGAAAAGGAACAAAAAAAGCCCGATATCCAAAGAAAAAAATGTGGATGAATCGAATTCGCCCTCAGAGACGGGAACTTAAGAAATTAAGAGATCGCAAATTGATTACTACAGCGACTTATAGAAAGTTATATAAAAACGCAAAAGGCGGAATGTTTACCAGTGTTGCGCAAATGAACCGTTACATTAAAGAA
>JAUWZR010000176.1 GCA_030615235.1 Promethearchaeota archaeon | reverse complement strand
CTATTCAATTTATTGCTGTATGGCTAATTTCAAGGATACAATTTAAATATAAAAAGTCAAAATCTACAATAGCGGAAAAATATGACAATTGAAAACTTGATGTTAGTATTATCAACTTGCTTTACGGGGACATTAGTGGCAATTGGTGGCATAATTACATTTATTTATGCGTTCCGGAGAAAAAATCGGCTTATTTTCTTATTTTCCGCAATGTGGTTAATGTATGCAGTTTTTTGGTTTATAGATGCTGCAGCACATTATTTTTACTCAATACCACTAATGGCTTTAGCGATCATTCCACAACTGATAGGAGTTCCGTGTATTATCATTTTTATAGAACTTAGCGGAAAAGAGTACGTTAGTCCAATTAAAATTTCAATCCTTATGATTATCGAAGCTTTAGTTTTTATTGTCACATTTTATGTTCCCAATAATTGGGAAATCATTCTTGGATATGGAATTCATAATAGAGGTATACTTCGTATTACTCAGATTATCTACCTCTTTTATTTCATGATTTTTTATGTTTTATGGAGTTTTCAAACTTGGAGAAAGGCTCCTGCGGATTTAAAGCGATTGACAAGTTATTTGTTATTTGGGAGCACTATTTTTTCAATTGTAACAGGGGCAATGTATGCAATTGGGACATTCATAAGAACATTTAATGCTATAGGGTTCTTTGTTAATGGGATTGGAGCGTTTATCACTATTTTAGTTATCTTAAAAGATCCCAGAATTATTTATATCTTACCTTTTAAGGCTTATCGTATTCTAGTAGTTGATACGAAAGCAAGCGTGGCTTTATTTAAGTATGATTGGGCAAAAGCAGGAGAAGTTGAGGAAAATATCTTTACTGTAATGATCCAAGCTATTGGTGATGTTTTAGACGATATCTTAAAAAAAGGTGATGTCCAAGAAATTCAAATGGATCGGGCTGTAATTCTTATCACCCACAACAACGAGAATTCTATTGCATCGGTTTTAATCGCCTCAAAATTCTCGAGATCGCTGAGATATGGATTAAAGAGATTTAACGAAGAATTTGTTGCACGGTTTCAAAAGACTTTAGAAGGTTCACGAAAGGTTAGTGATTTCGACGAAAGTTTAAAAATAGTTGAACGGGTATTCGATTTTGTCCCAAGTTATAAAAGTGAGATTAGTTAATCAAAAACATATTTGAGAAGAGGTGAAAATGATTAGTTTTGATAATATTTTATTAGTAGGATCAGCATCAGTAGCTGGTGTGTTAAATGTTATTGGATTTTTACTTTCATTTTCTTACGCGAAAAAAAGAAAAAATCGAATAGTGTATTTATTTTCAGCAAATTGGTTATTGCAATCTTTATTTTGGGGTTTAGATGCTGCAGCACATTATTTTTACTCAATACCACTAATGGCTTTAGCGATCATTCCACAAATAATTGGGGTTCCCTGTCTTTTTATATTCATCGACCTAATTAAAAAAGAACGCGTGAGTTCAATTAAGATCACGATCTTGCTTCTAATTGAGCTTACACTACTATACTTATCTTTTATGCCTGAGGGTATGCGAATTATACCTGGCTATGGCGTCCATAATGTTGGCGTTCTTCGAATTTTTCAAATCATTTTCCTCTTTTATTATGTAATGACCTATTTTAGTTGGAGTTACCTTACTTGGAAAAGAGCCCCGAATGAATTAAAGCAGCTTGTTAACTTTCTATTGTTTGGAAGTATTCTATTTTCATTTGTAACAGCATCATTGTATTTTTATGGAACTTTTGTTAAAATATTCAATTCATTAGCCTTTATAACTCATAGCCTTGGAGCGTTATTTACAATTATAGTTATATGGAAAGAACCTAAAATCATTTATATCCTTCCCTTTAAAGCTTATAGACTTTTGGTTGTTGAAACGAATGCAGGTATTGGATTATTTAAACATGATTGGGCAAAATTGAGTGCTGTAGACGAGAATGTCTTTACTATGGTACTCCAAGCAGTGGGTAGCATTTTGGATGAAATATTAAAGAAAGGGGAGGTACGGGAAATCAAGATGGACCGGGCAGTCCTTTTAATTCAACATAATAAGAAGTATCCAGTTGCTTCTGTTTTAGTTACAACAAAACCATCTAAATCTTTGCGTTATGGACTTAAGAAGTTCAATTCTCAGTTTATTGATGAATTCAAGTCTCACTTTGGCGGATTGTACGAAGTTAGCAGATTTAAAAAGGCGAGAGCGTTAGTAGAGGAATTTTTTGATTTCGTACCAGATTACTTAGAAAAATAATCAATGAATTTTGGGCTAAAAGTTCTTTTAAACGGGTATATCTTTATATTTAATGTATAATTCATTAATAATCGCATTAAATGCATCAACTACTCCATGTCCCGTTTTTGCTGAAGTAATAAAGTATCCTAAGTAGTTCTTTTCTTCAATAATTCTGTTGATACCTGAAGTTTCTAAGTTTTTCACATCTATCAAATCAACTTTATTTCCAAAAATTACCACAGGAATATCTCCGCAGTATTCTTTAATATCATCGTCCCAATTATGAATGTGTTTAAAACTATCCTCTCCAAGTTCATTTTTTTCAAGGCTATACACAATTATAGCAGCCTTGCTCTCCTTAAAAAATGAGGGTCTAAGAAAATTAAAATCGTCTTGACCGGCAATGTCCCAGAATAATAATTTTATTTTGTCTCCATTAATCTTTTTATCAAATACAGAAAACTGAGCGCCGATCGTTTTATGGTATTCCGTACTGAAGGATTCTTTTGTGAACATTTGAATTAGAGATGTCTTACCCACTGCACCATCTCCAACAACGGTTATTTTAAATTTAAATTTTAAATTTATATTTTCTTCGCTCATCGATAGCCTTCAGCAATCATATGAAATATTTCCTAATATAAGCTAGGGTTTTTTTTCAATATAAAGCTTTACTTTTAAATATGTTTACAAGTTTTATTATACAAGCAGAAGGTTAAGTTTACAAAATGTTTATAATACATAATTATAATTGGAGTTCTATATATCTTTTAGACCATAATGTATAAATAAACTAGTTACTCATTATATATTAAACCTAAAAAGATTCATAAGCCAGATGATCCTAAGTTATGTCTTCTCCAATTAATTACCCACCTAAAGAGGTTATAGAGCCTATCTTTGGGAAAATTAACTTTGAATTAGTAATACTTTGGATGCTCAATAACAATGAAGTATGTACGTGGTCTAATTTAAAAGAAATGATCAAACCTTCAACATTATCAATTTATCTGAAGAAATCTTTGATAACAGAGTTAATTGAAAAGAAGGAATTTAATCAATATACAATAACGACTAAAGGGCGAGACAGATTTTACGAACTATCACAAGCCACGAAACAGAAAAGGAAATTAAACTACCCACCAAAAACAATATTATGGAAAAGAAATTACGATCATTGGATATTATGGATGCTGTACAATAATAATTTCTGTAAATGGGCAGATTTTCTAAATGAACCCCTTTCAATTAATAATTCTTCTTTATCTAAAAACATGAATTCCTTAATTGAGGGTAGTTTTGTTAAGAAAGAAAATAAAGAGTATAGGATTACTCAATTGGGTAAAGCTAAATATTCTGTAATACTGAGGGATTATGATTTAGACCGTCAATCGATTTTGGAAGAAGAAAGTAATCGAATCAAAGAAGTTACTAAAAAAACACTAAAATTCTTCAAAAAGTATAGAATAATTGAAGATGAGACTAGATTTCGATTTCTCAATAACCTTTTGAGATTACCCCACGAGATAATCAAGCAATCTGTAGAAAGTGAAGAAGATTTCTTCAAAATACTTCTATATTTATCCCTTAATCATCCAACACAATATCCCATCTTTATTTCGACTGAGAAATTTGCTAAAAAATATGGGTTGGAATTGGTAGTTCTAGAGTTTCATGTTCTACAAATTATTGAGAAAAAGATTTTTCCTATTAAGTTCTTCAAATTGGAGGGAGAAATTGATGAGATATATTATTTCCAAGCTAATGAAAAGCTTGAAAGGATGTTGAACGCTGTAGTCGAAGAACATATCACAAAGTTTACGTATTTAAATAAATTATACGAAGAAAATAAAGATAAGACCTACTCAACAACTTTAGAATCCACAATAGATACGATATTAGATGAAGTTTGTGGTCCTCTTTTTCATGAAGGTCTACGACATTCTTTAAAGAAATTGTTACCAAGTTATATATCTTACTTGGCCTATAAAGTTGAAAAAGAGAAAAAGCTGATTGACACTTATGATAAGTTAAAGGGCTTAATATGGCATGAAGTACAAATTTACAGCTCACGCAAGGAAATTGTTCAAGATTTTAATAATTATGAGGAAAGCATTAAACAAATTAATGCAGCGATAAGTAAAAACCCTAATCAATTTGACCTTTATATCTCTAAAGAACGGGTTCTAATTTACTTTAATAAATACGATGAAATGTTAGACTTATTAGATGAAATGCTTGAAATATTTCCCGAAGAGGAGAGAGATATTCAGATAAAAGTAGCATACATTCACAAGGAAAAAAGAAATTTAGATTACGGATTAGAAATAATTACCAAATTATTGGAAAAATATCCAGAAGATAGAAATCTCCTCACTTATAAGGCCTATTGGTTGCAATACTTAAACAGAAAAGAAGAAGCGGTTGAAATAATTCAAAATTTGATCGAACAAGACCCTGATAACAGCATTTATCACGATACATATGGTGAAATGTTAATGTCCTTCCAAGATTATGAAAACGCCAAAAATGAGTTTCTCAAAGCCGTCGAAATAAGCTCAGACGAATGGTATACATTCCAAACGCACATCAAGTTAGGAATTTGCTATAAAGAACTTGGTAAGTTTAAGTTAGCTACCGAAAAATTAGAATCAGGAATTAAATATGCAGAGAAGAGTATTTCAGATTTAGAAACAACACAAAATTGGCTTACGATTGCGAACCTGTTTAAAGCAGAAATAGAAGAGTTAGAAAGCGAGGCTTGACTTACGATTTATTATTGTTTGTATGTTATTGTGAAAGACGCAACAAAAGAGAATAATTTATTATATCTTTCGTATTCTACTGGTATTTTTACATTCTTTCTACTAATATTGAAAGAATATTATTTCCAAATCCGCCAAAATTGCATGTTATTCCGGTTTCGGCACCATCAACTTGTCTTTTTCCCGCTTCTCCCCGCAGTTGCCAAACCAATTCGACCACTTGTGCAACCCCAGTAGCACCAAGAGGATGACCACGGGCTTTTAAGCCTCCAGAAGGATTTATAGGGATTTTTCCTCCAATCTCAGTTAAGCCTTCATGAGCTGCTTTAGCACCTTCACCTTTTTTAAAAAAACCAATATCTTCGCTTTCAACAGCCTCTAGTATTTCAAAAGCGTCGTGAAGTTCGGCAACATCAATAT
>JAUWZR010000269.1 GCA_030615235.1 Promethearchaeota archaeon | reverse complement strand
GGGATAATAAAACTGGGATTTTGCATAAAGGGAATTATTAATCGAGGTTGAGGTGAAATCCATATTCCAAACCAAAATATAAAAAACCCCCATCCAGAAGTGAGTCCGAGTATCCCGGTGATTTTATTCCCTTTATCCGCTCCATATTTTTTTTGAAACTTTAAATGTTCGACAGATAAAAAATGAAGTGGAACCATAAAGCACATACCTAAAATAGATAAAATAAACCACGGATACATTTTTATAATCCTCTTGTAGTCTTAAAAGTTAAATATCATATCTCCGACGCATTTTTCTTGAGAATGTAATAAACACTCATTAATTTCAGGTTCAAGTTTAAAATTGACTCCTAATACACTGAACCAGCAACCAAGGCGATATATAAGACCGCATTCATAATTATCCTTTATTCCAATCTTTTTCATTCCCTCGTAAGCGAAACATTTTCCCATTTCCCAATGCAGGACATTATGTCTAGGAAAAGTATATTTAAAATCCATAAAATCCCCTTTTAATATTGAAAACCCGTTGCTAATAAATGTTTTTAGTTGTTCAAAGGTTTTTACCTTGGTTTTTTCCATCCCTAAAGCTTTCTGAACTCTTTGGACTTCAATTGGAGAAAGTGTTTTAATCGCAGCTTTATTTAATTTGTTTGCGGTCTCAATACCAAATTCCTTGACACAGTTATAAAACCACGAACCATCATGAGTCATCCAACACTTAACGAGAAGTTCTTTTAATTGATGTTTATTGAGTTGATCATATAAAGTCATATCAATATTTTCCTATAATTAATTCCAACCTAATTAACATTTAAGACCACTTGAATAAAAGATTATTCAATTTCGAAGTATAAAAATAAATAACAAGGTGCTTTTTAGCTATTCAATCCCTATCTTTTAATTTTACGAAATAGATAACCTAAAATAACTAAAAAAGTAAAACCACATATTATAATAAAAACAAAAACAGGGTAAATATTGACTTCGACAACATAACCCGCTATAATTGGGGTTACACCAAAGCCAATTCCTACAATTATTTCATTTATGGTTGAATATTTCGCCGTATTTTCAGCTGTTCCGTAATCGAGCATGATTTTCATTGATGTACCATGGATTAAGCCAAAGAAAAGACCCGCAAATACGAATATTAATGCAATATACCAAATATATCCAACAATAAAAATACTATACGAAATTACAACAATCCCAATTAACCCTATTATCACGGCTATTTTTCGCTTTTGAACTTTCATCACACTAATCCAAGTTAAGCCAATAAGCTGAGCCAATTGTAGTCCTCCTTGGACAAGGTAAGTCGATTGAGAGGGTAACGAATGAATTGTTAAAAAAATAGGATATGTAAATAGGTAAATCGATTTTGAGATCGTTAAGAAGATTATTCCAATCCATGAGAATAGAATAGGATACACTATCATTGGCGAATTTGAATTTGTTTTAGAGAACTTAATGAAATCTTCTTCATAAACAGGATTTTCCAAATGAATCTCTAATTTTTCTGCTGGAATACGAGTTTTGGGATCTTTCTTCATAACAAAACTAATTGGTATTAGTAAAAACGACAAAAACCATGAAATAATCATGATAAAATAATCAGTCAAGAAAAAAGCCCAGATGTAGCCAGTTATAAGACCAAATATAAATCCAAAATTCCAAGAAAAATTAAAATTTCTAAAATTCCTCTTAGCCCTTTCAGGGCTACTAATTTTCTGCCATTTACTTATCAGATTCATGCAATTTGGCCAAAATAGTCCTAAGCTTAACCCTAATGATATCCGACATATGATTAAAAACCATGGTTCTAAGTAAATGACTTGAGCTCCAGTTAAAATTGGTGTAATAATTGACGATAATAGGAGGGCGTTACGGATTCCTATTTTTGATGTAATAATTTGCCCTAAAATTGGAGCAAAAATATATGCTATAGCTCCAGCAGAAGTTATAATCCCAAGAGTACTTTTACTGATTTTAACATCAAACAAGAGATAATTTGATAACGCTCTTTCAAAAATGGAGACGTAGATTAGTCTAATGAACGCTAGCCAGAATATAGGCCAAGCTCGATAATCTTCTGACGATCGGTTCAATACTGTTTTCTCTTTTAGAAAAAAAGGAAAATTTTTCGAGAATGGCACAGTACACAGTTACTTTTTTTTTTAAGTTTTCTAAGAAAGTAGTGCTTTACTCAAATATTTTCTTAAATTATTAAATTAGATTCAAATAAGCTATATATTTTAATATTAAACAACAAAAAGTAAAATAGATAAATCCCTAATTGGTTTCTAGTTTTGGAGGTGGTGCAAATACATTTCTTGGACCAAATTTTTTCTTTCATGGAATTTTCGGGACATAAATAAGCACAGACACCACATCCGATACATCTATTGTCATTTACGACTGCGACAGTATCTACAAGTTCAATCGCTTCAGCAATACAATTTTAAACACTCATACTATATCCAACGCACTCGTTTTCATCTACTTCTGCCAGGGCTGTATAATTAATCCTTTTAAACAAGCTAAAACCTTCTGAACTTAAATTCTACTTTTTTGTAAAATCTTGTAAAAAGTTAAATACTTGCTAATTAAATTATACCTTGCTCTAAAATCTAATTTAAATAATAAAAAATAAATTTAAAAGGTGAAATTAATGGCATATTTTTTAACAACATCTACATTTCCGCCCCATAAGGCGTCTGAGATGGGAAAAACGTTTCAGAATCTACCTAAATTACCCGATTTCGTTAAAAGACTTTTTATTTTCATAGTGCCTAGTAGTAATATTAAAGGTTACGCTCTATATGAAGTTCCAGATGATAAAGCTCACGAAGGATATGTCGCAATTACAAAGAGATCTACGGGTTATTTTGGAATTGAAGGATATAAATTCACAGTAGAGCCTTTATTGACTGCAAAAGAAG
>JAUWZR010000171.1 GCA_030615235.1 Promethearchaeota archaeon | reverse complement strand
TGAAAATTTTGTTAGTTGGACGATAATAAGTAGCAGTGTTGGTGAAATCAATAGTGCTGCAACAATCATCAGGAATTTCAAGAATTCTGTTAGTCTCAAACCAGCCTTCAATGGTGTTATTATTATAAGTACTGACATTTATAATAATAGCCCTGATTCTTTTGGGTTCATCAACAGTAGAAACAAGTCCATCGTCAAAAACAGTCTGATTGGCAAGACCGGTAACGCGAAATAATTTGTAAAACATAAGTAAACCTCAGTTAAAAAAACTAATTCCAGGGAAGTCCTAAAAGTAAAAATAATAGATAAACAGCAATATCGTCAACAGGATTTTCTGTTGATTGAGCATATACTTTCAATTCCTGAGCATATTTAACAATCATCTCACGTAAAGCAGGAGATATGGCTTTTAAAAGATGTTGAACAATACCCATAATAAAAACCTCATATTGATGAAAAATAAAAATCAAATAATTGGAATCATTTTTAAAATTAAACCAACTTCCTGAAATTCAGTAGTAATAGTACCCCCAGTTCCTTCTTTTTTGAATTTCCATGAAATAGTTAATTCCTGACCCTGTGGGAAAACTAATGGAGGATTAAAAATGAAAGGGTTTTTTAAATCTATCTCTGAATAATTACCTCCAACTGAACTACCTAGTGCCACAAAATGAGCACCTATAAGACCAGCAGTGTAAGGGGCTGAGTATAAAAGACCCTGTTTATCTTCATCAAAAAGGAAAGTTTTACCCTGCAAGAATTTTAAAAATTGGGTGTAAAGATAATTAGAACCACTGGATTTATAATTAACATCAGAAGCAAGAATACCATGAAGTTCAATATTGCGATTGGCAGGAACAATTTTAGCAAAAGGAAAATCAGGAAATTCTGCAGGATTGCTGGTGGTATCAAGAACAACATCAGAAGGAGTACTTACACTAGCCCCGGTATGACCATAGTTAATATATAAATAGGAAGTAGATTTGGAGCCATTTTCCATTTCAGGAGAGATATCGGCTTCTTCCCAAATTTCATACTCAACACATTGAATAGAAGTATCCTTCTTGGCTCCTGTTATTAAAAATATTTCTCCACTTGCAACAGGGTAACCGGTAAATAAGCCAAGATCACACAAAAAAGAAAGAATGGTTTTCTGATTTACATGGCCAAAGTAAACAAAAGGATAAGCTGCCTTGAAAGAACCAACATGAAAAGATAAGTGAGAACCAAGACCACCACCAACGCGGAAGTAACCAACAGTAGTCTTAGAAATAGAGACTGTGATATAATTAAGGGTTGGGTCGAAGATCATAATATTTTTTATAACAAGACCCTGACCAGTTTTTGCCTCGAGTTCAAGATCGGTGTTGCCTACTACAGTTTTGAAATTACGCTTTGATATTAACATAATTGATAACTCCTGAGTATAATTGAGTAAATTTGAGTAAAAGAATAAGCAAAAAAAGGCTTATAAAATTAACCGGTTTTTAACTTATGAAGAGCCTGCTGCACAACCTTAACCCTCTCAATGTTTCGTGGATCACCGGTTGCATAACGTGGAGGCAATGTAATACCTTCAAGTACAGCGACAACAGGTTTCATGCCGTCTTCCATATCCTTTTCAGCTCCGCGGACTCCTTCAGGCCATCTAGGAATGCCTTTTAAGATAGTTTTGGATTTCTGTTTGGCGGTGCCGACCTTATCGACACCCTTACCAAATGCTTTTCGAGCAATGGCAGCCTTAACTCCGGCTTCATAACGATCTTCAGCTGCTTTAGTTTCGGCAGCCCAATCTCTCTGAGGATTACGGACGCCTTCCTCATAGTCAACAGTTCTCTCAGGGGTAACACGTCCCCACTTCTTAGCTATTTTGGCAGCGGATGGAACTATCATAATAAAAGTCTCCTGAATTAAATATTAAAAATATTGAAGACTGAATTGCCTGGCTTGATAGAATCCTAAAACTACCAAGCCAGACGTTTCGCAAAGGAGCGAATTTAACAATCCAATCAAAAGTGAAAATAATGACAAAAAGTAAGTTTGTCAAGGAAAAAATGAAAAAAGATTATGTAAACTAAAAGAGGTAAGTGGGTAATAGGTTACACAAAAAAAAGAAAAATAGAAAAAATAGGAAGGTAGAATGATAAGGGGGAATGAAAAAGAGGTCACTCAGGGGAATCCTATGAGGTCTTAGGGGGTAAATTTGCTAGATTTCTCTGCTTTTCCTCGAAAAGTGCATCTTTAATAGCCTGGTGGCAAGTTGGACAATAAAAAACCTGCCTTATCTGGCTAATTTCAACAGGGTTATCGCAAGCCTCACAATTCCGGGTTGTATGAGGGGTTTCTGAACCATAAGAATACTCCCGGGAAGGGAATTCCTGAGAAGGAGAAACTGAGCCAGTCCTGAGATAATCCTGAACCCATTTTTGAAGAACCTGGACGGTTGCTCCATCATTCATACAGTAAGATAAAAAACGGTTTCTTTCAACATGGTCTTTAACTCTCATTAATTCTCTTGCCTGGGAAAAGGAGATTGATTTATTTTTAACAGCTTCCGTTAATTCATTGTCAAGAAGAACCAAACTGATATGCTGTGAAATATAAGCAATAGACTTTCCTACACTTTCAGAAATAGACTTCTCTGTCATATCAAAAGTTCTCATCATCATAATAAAAGTATGACCCTGGTCAACATGATCCAAAGGAATCCTCTTTACGTTTTCATGAAGTTTTAAAATTTCTGCACTCTTTGGATCCAGGGACATATTTATGCAGGGGACGGCTTTTAAACCGGCAAGAATTGCAGCACGGTACCTGAGACAACCGGCAACGATTTCAAAACCCTCGTTAGTATCTCTAACAATAAGAGGCTCGATAACGCCGATTAACTTGATACTGTCTGAAAGTTCCTTGATATTTTCAGGAGAAATATCACGATGAGATTGAAACTCGGGTAAATTAAGGTCAGCAAGATTTATATATTTTATTTTTGACATTGTTAAGAATCCTAATTATCAGGAAAAAGAAATTTATGCTTTGCTGGAAGATTAAGCCAATCGCCTTTAATGGCTGAAACTAGGAATCCACAAGGATTTTTAATTTTGGATATGAAAGTAAGCATCCATTCAGCATATTCAAATATATCACCAATGTAGAAAGAATCAAGTAAAAATTTGTGTTCTTTAATACCAAGTTCATATAAAAGTGTGATTGTGTATTTTTTAATATATTCGAGAGAAGGGTCTTTGTCGGCAACATTGACGTTATTAGACTTGTTATATAATGTTGTAAGAGGATCTTTTATTATTCTTTTTGTTTTATTATTTAGTAGTAGCTGATTATCGGGAAGCGGGTTATCGGGAAGCCGAAAATCGACTTCTGGATTAAGTAATTGTTTTTTATGGAGTGGGTTTACTGGATGTTCGTAAACTAAATAATTATAAGAATGAAAAAATCCATTGCCACTTCTAAATTGATGTTTATACATATAACCGAAATGGACTAATTCATTAATTGCAGAAAGTACAGATGCTCTACCATCAAGACTACTTTTAATGACATCTTTGGTGTTAATATACCAGTTATCAGGTTTTGAAAGTAAATAACAGATAAGACCTTTTGCTTTTAGACTTAATCTCTTATCATCAATAGCTGTCTTATTCATGATAAGGTAAGGGTTATTTTTATCTTTTTTTACACGAATTATAGACATAATGAGCTCCTTAAAATTATGATAAATTTAAAAAAGGACTTCCAGAAAAATCAGTAATAAATTCCTTGGGTATTACAATAGTTGAACGACATTCTAAACAAAGACAAAGATAAGTAAATTTATTCATAACGGATTCCTGCTGTCTGCCGGTATAGATAAGATACTCGTGTTTACATTTAGACATATTAAACCTTTATTGAAGGTAATTTAAAATTGTCGACAGCATCGATGCAGTCAGTTTTATCAGGGTGAGTGTAAATCTGAGTTGTATTTATCCAGGCGTGACCAAGAAGTTCCTGAATAACTCTGAGATTGGTATGCCTTAATAAACGAGTGGCGTATGTATGTCTTAATGTATGCGGTGAGATGGATCTGTTTATGGATTTAATAGAAAGATTTTTAACAATCCTCTGAAAATCCCTTGAGGATAGAGGGTTGTGAGTATGATGAGAGACAAAAAGAAATGAATCTGAATTGGTGAACTGGTGACGGATTCCTTTAATACGGATAAATTCTTTAATAATGGATCTGGTATCATCATTAAGAGGAATATCTCTTTTTTTTCCGCCCTTACCGATTCTAGAGGGAACTGTTAAAATTCTTGAAATTTCATCGAATGGACGGACGTCCTCAATAAAAAGTCCTACAAGTTCACTAACTCTGAGACCAGTTGACAAAGCAAGGAAAACCATAGTAAAATCTCGAGAGTCCTGGAGCTGTGCAGAGCTAAGAAGTTTCTGGATTTCGGTTTCATTAATTGTATTAATCATTTTAAACCTCATGATGTATATGACAATGACCACAGTATTTATATTTGACATCGATTGGATTGTAGCTAATTAGACCACAAATTAAACACTGAATGGCAATGCCGGAATATAAAATTTTATAAGTTTTTGAAGTAGATTCATATGTGTTGATCATAACTTATTTTACCTTTTGTTTTATAAGATGGCTGTAGTACGCCGTAATCCGTACGCAAGGATTTGAAGCGGCGGGTACCCCTGGTAACCGCAGATGCCGAAGCGATAGGATAGGCGGACAAAGACATCTATTTGTTTTTTTTACATGAAATATTTTTAATAAAAATATTTTCAATACTCCTGGAAAATTTAGGGAATTTCTTAGATATATGGAGTTTTTTAGTATTAATATTAAATTTAGCAAGATTGAATATTAGTTTTACGGATTTGGTGATATTTTTGTTCATAATCTATTTTACCTCTATTTTGGGATCCTGAACACATTTGTCACAAATAAAAAGATATTGAAAAAATCTCTCACCAGGTAATTTAACAAGTATGCTCGTAGTCTGCCAGGATTTTAAGCAATAAAAACATAGATGGCAGTGATTGAATTCTTTAAGAAATTGACGGAAAAGTTCCTGTTGAGTAGCTTGTTCTTTATTCATGATAAAATTGTAATTTTTCTCATTGTACCAATATGACACTTAATACAACCGGTACCATTGCGAGTAATAGTAGAAATATAGCCACAGTAACAACAATGAGCCCTGAAATAATTTTTTTTTTTAGAACTTTGGTAATGCCGGTTGAACATTTTGGACATGGATCAGCGGGTGGATGAGTATAAGAGATACGACCACAATTACTACACTTTGTTTTAGGATAAGTTTTCTTCTTCATAAGAAAAAAAAATTAATTAAGATTTATCAGGAAGCCTGGTGCTGACAATATCAATAAGTGTGCGAAGAGAGTCAGAAATATTAGATAAACGACTGAGGCCTGAAACAAAAGTGCATCTTAAACCGGATTCGGACCAGAATGAACAAAGTTCCTCAATGCAAGTATTATTTTCAGTCTTATAAAAAATAAGAAATAATGGACAAATCTTTTTTACTGGCATATAGATACCTCTTAAATTACGAAATTGATTATGAGTGAAGGTAATAAATAGAGAAATGAAAGTCAAGGTTTATTTCGTAATTTATAAAAAAAGTTGTGTCGTAAAAAACTATGAGGC
>JAUWZR010000155.1 GCA_030615235.1 Promethearchaeota archaeon | reverse complement strand
ATTTTCCCTGCGAGCTTTTTTCGTATGAAAAAATACGGGATAACGAGTAAAATTATAGGAATAGCATTAAGTAAAAACATTGCAACTATTTCAACAAAGTTCATTTCGATTCTCAAACCTTTTTTTTAATTTTGAAATTATTTTTAATATTAGTATGCAAATATTAATATAAGAGTTTAGTCATTCTAACATTTCCATTTTTTATAATATGCTAAACAAAAAAGTAGGTATTATTCTTGACGATGATTTTGGGTCCAAACACATTCCTCCATACCCTAAACCTTCTTTTATATCTTTTGAACATCCCAATAGAATTAACTGTATTTTGAATCACCTTGAAAGAATTGGACTTTTTAAAGATAAGCGCGTTGTAAAAGTTAAACCAAAAGAAATTGACGAAGCAATTTTAGAACTAGCTCATTCGAAATATCATATCAAGGCAATAAAAAAAATTTCTAACTTAGGTGGCGGGTTACTTGATGAGGAAGTGTTTGTTACGGATGATACATTCGATTTAGCCAAAAAAGCAGTTGGTGGTGCGATAGAAGCTATTGAAGGAGTAGTAAAGAACAGTTATACTCAGTCGTTTGCTTTAATTAGACCTCCAGGACATCATGCCTACAGAGAAAAATCATCAGGACTCTGCATTTTTAATAATATTGCTAATTCAATTCTATATTTGCGCAAAAAATTAAGTTATAACGATAAAATTGCAATCATTGACATAGATGACCACTTCGGAGATGGATTAGCTCAATACTTCTATCACGATCCCTCCGTTCTTTACTTTTCTTTACACGAATTCGATTTTACCGAAGGTGATTTAGGAATGGTGGACGAACTTGGAATTGACGAGGGAATTGGTAAAAATATTAATTTTCCCGTACCAGAAGGAATAATTAATGAAGATTTTTATTATTGCCTTGATTTGTTAGAACCAATACTAAATGAATTCCAGCCCGCTCTTATAATTGTTGCTGCGGGATTTGATATGTATTACGCAGATCCAATTGGTAACTGCCTATTAACTAGTTCAGCGTACAATCATTTTGCCGCAAAAATATTAAGAATAGCTGAAGAACTATGTGAAGGAAGAATTTCATTCGTTTTAGAGGGCGGATATAATGTGATTGGATTGCCTTACTGTGTTGAAGCGGTATTTAAAGCTTTATTAAATGAGAAGTACGAAGCTCCAATATTTGAAAAAGACGCGTTATTGTTATGTGAATCAAATATTGAAGATTTAAAGAAAATTAAAAAAATGCTTACAAAATTACTATCCCCTTATTGGGAGCACATTTAGGCCTCTGTAAAAAAGAAAAAAAATTATACTAAATCTATTAATTTCAATGCGTAAGATTGAACAGTAAATAAGGCGTCTCTGGGTCCGGCTTGAGGGTTAATGTAACAAAGTAATGCACCCGTTCCACCAACAGGTATAGGTGCGATAATAACATGACCTTTTCCCTTTATGTTGGTTCCGATCTTTCTTTCTTCAGTATTTTCGACCATCATATATTTAATTCCTTGAATCGTGAGACTTGACATACCTCGTTGTCCCAATTCTAATTTGGCACCAAGTAATTCGTTAATCATTCCTAAATCGTTGCTAAGATTCCAATTTTCAGTTTGTGTGATAAGCGTGCCAGATTTATTAATAATAGCTACTCCAAAAATATTTTCTTCTTCAGAGAGGAGATCGTCTATAATTGATTCAATTTCTACTGACATGATACCCAAAATTAAAATAATATTCTTATTATATAACTATACAAACAATTCATATAAAAAATTAATTTTTAGCAAACGGTGAAAACCATATTATGGCTTTTAGAATGTGGAAAAAAGCGGTCTTAATGACACTGAGAGAAAAGAAATTATTTTCTGTTTTTACGCTTATTTATACATCTTTGATTTTCATAACGAGTTTATTTTGGGAACTGGCTATTACAGGTGGAATTGGTGAAATTGCGGGATACTTTGTATTGATTTTTTTGGGAACAAGTCTGCTTTTATCATTACTTTACGCGTGGATTATCGTATCACGAAATAGAAGAACCTGGGCAACATTAAAATGCATTGGCTATACAAACAAAAATATCAATTCATTAATTACTGGTAAAATCCTATTTACAACTTTAATGGGATTTATCATAGTTATTGAAGTCTTGTTTCACTATACGGCAGTAGTAGGTTATCTTCAATCCGCTGCTATATTAGTATCTCTCCCATTGACGCTAGTTGGGTTACTTCCTGTAATTTTAACGAGTTTTATATTTATCTTAGTTCAAATGGTAGCAATTGTATTAGCGAATCGGAAAATCTTGAAAGTAAGGCCAATGATTGCATTAAAAAAAGTAGGTGAATGAGGAGGATTAAAAAATGCCAGTAGATAAAGATACCATGATTGAAGCAATCGATGTTAATAAAGAATATAGAAGATCCGGAGCAATAATTAGAGCTTTAGCTGATGTAAACCTTACGATTAAAGCAGGTGAATTTGTATTAGTTCAGGGTCCAACAGGGTGTGGTAAAAGTACGCTCCTTAATGTCTTAAGCGGAATCGACTTGCCTGATTCTGGAAAAATAATATTTGACGGAGAAAATATAGCGAGGGCTACAGAAGATAGGCTAAGCCGTATAAGGAGACAAAAAATCGGTTTTGTTTTTCAAGAGTTTAACTTAATACCTACTTTAACAGCAATTGAAAATGTTGAATCCCTCTTGTGGCCAACAGTTTTACGAGAAAAAGAAATCGAAAATCGGGCTATAGCTGCGTTAAGAGACGTGAACTTACTTGAAAGAAAAGATCATTATCCAGTTCAGATGTCTGGTGGCGAGAAACAAAGGTGTGGTCTCGCTAGAGCAATTATCCATCGACCCAGAGTAATTTTAGCTGACGAACCTACGGGTAATCTCGATCCGGAGTCTGAAAAGCAAGTTATGGACCTGTTAAAGAAAATCAAAGAAGATATGGAAACTACTATAATAGTCGTAACCCATAGAGGTTCCTTAGCTTCCTATGCTGATAAGATTGTTAAAATGGAAAAAGGAGCAATTATCAACATTAAATAACTAATTTTATTTAACTTTTTTTACCTCAAATTTTGTTTATATCACCCAGAGATTATCCCAATTTTAAAATTATCGACTTTCTGTTTTTTACTTCCTAAATGAGTTCAGAATTTTCAAAATTTTTATAAAATGTTGTGTAGATTTTCTATAAAAATGCTAAAACCATAGTTTTAAATAATCGAAGCGTGTTTCAAATTATAAGAATCTAATATAATTAAATCAAATAATATTGAATTAAGAATTCGAGGAAATTTCACATGGGATTTGGACGTGTACTTTGGACCGGAATTGTAGGAATGATATTTCTTTTATTAACTTCCTGGATTAGTTTTCAATTCTTAGACCTAACTTCAAGCGTTACAGGGGGGTTAATCCAAAATTTAAATGTCGGTCTAGCTTCTTTAGGAGCGTTGATACCTGGAATTGGTAATATTATTGCACTTATTGTGGGACCAATATTGGGACTCTTTTTAATCCTAATATTTCCTATTCATTGGTGCTTAATGTATCGTCCCGATGATGTATTGTTGTTAATCTCCGTTACGTTGCCTTGGATATTAGCTTGTTCGATGATATGTGGTATAAATGCCAAAACGCCAGGTAAAGGCATTCGAACGAGTCTTGCTATTGGAATTGGGTATTTAATCCTTGCTTTACTAGTATATTTCTTATTACCTATGATTCCTATGGTCGGACCTCTCATTGGGGGCATAATTGACGGTGCAGTAACGGGTTTAACTGATTTACCCTATGTTTTGGCCGTATCTACAGCAATATTAGAAGGCTGTCTTGTAGGAGCTGTATTTGGTGGATTTATTGGTAGTTTGAAATATAAACCAGCCGGATCTGAAGGCAAACAAAAAAGTAAGAAGACCAAAGCGAAAGAAGAAGACGATAAAGAACCATCTTTAGATGATGCTCATTGCACTAACTGTGGAGCCAAACTGGTTGCGGATAATGATTTTTGTACTAATTGTGGAATGAAGTTGTGAAAAAATTAGGAAGTAACATTAAAAGATCAAATATCTTTTTTATTTTTTTTTTTTAATCACTTGATAGAGTAAATTCCTCAAAGATACATATATAAAACAGAGGTTTTAAAATATCATATCATCATTATATATATAATTATTAAAAGCGGATAAGTGTATGTGATCGATGTCGAAAACTGTTAAGGGAGTAGTTATTCCTCGTCTGATCGTCTTACTTGCTGTTTTCCTCATTCCAATTTCTATCTTTTTAATATTCTCATTAATTGATTTCAATTTATGGTATTCTAACGATGCGAGTTTGAATTTTTTTGTCATAAAAATTCTAAGCCCTATTGTTTATAGTGTATCTTGGTTATTTTTCCTAATATTATTTGCGAATCGATTTGCTAACACAATGGAATCTTTTGACGATAAAATAAGTGTTGTTCCTTCAAGGTTAAAGTTTTTTTATGGAATCAATGCCACTTATATTCTCTTTATATTTGTCTTTCCAATCATAACCCCAGTAATTTCAATTTTAAGTTTTGCTTCTTTTGCATGGCGTTTAACAACTTTTAGAAAAGAAAGTTGGGAAGAAGATACAGAGACTTCCTTCTTAACAAAGCTTGTAATGGTCTTAGCGTCTCTACTTCCGATTTTCTGTACTGTGAGCATAATACCAGAATTTTTAGAACTACCAGTTTTTTTATGGAATAATGTTTGGCTCTACCTTATTGATTATCTATTTAAAATATCTTATTCATTATTCACAGCCTTATCAATCGGCTCTCTAATTATTATGTTTTCTAATTCAGGCATAAGCGAATACGAGCAATTATTTACAGACACCTCTCAAAAAAAGAGTTTTGCAAATGTGAAGGTTTTAGTGGTATTTCTTTTCGGATTTTTTTTATTTTTGGATCTATACAACTATCCCATCGTTGAATTGATCTACACTGCGGGTTTAGTAATCGTAATCTTTACTTACATCATTAATCTTATAAGGGGTAGGTCAAAATATGGAAGCTTTAAAAGCTATTTTATGGGTTATTTAATCGCAGTGGTGTTTATTGGTTCAAATGTGATTTTAACATCTGAAGAAATCTCAGAATTCTTGAGGTTATGGAGTTTATTGATTTCAGCGATATTATATATTTTCGTGTTATTTTACACTTTCATTACTTTAGAAGATTAGTCTATAAATAAATATACCATTTATTTTCAACTTTTCTTGTTTTTTGCTCCGTTTAATTATTAATTGTAGAGCATTTGTTAAGGACAATAAATTTAAGAATTAATTTAAATCAACCATGCATTAAATTAAAAGAAATATCAAAACTAAGAATTAGTTTAACCGAAAAATTTTATGATATTGAAATCTCGAAATTTAGTGCTGATTAAATTCTTAACATTAAATTTTCTATTGAATTAGAACATAAACAATTAAAAACAAAAAATTTATTCTTATTTTAATTACTAAAATTTAAAAAAAAATAATGTGATTAAAAATAATGAAAAAAGTAAGCACTAAAAGCTTAATGGTTATAGCATTAGTGGTAGCTTCTTTTACGGCCACGCCAATGATGGTAGCTGGCTACGATTACGACAACGATTATAATTACGACCAATTTGGAGATATCGATCCTACCTCCCTGATCGGAGGCTTTGGAAGCATTTTTGGAGGTATATTTAGGGGTTTAGGTCCCGGGGGTGATGTTATAGCAACAGTATTTGAAATGTTGTTTATGCAAACATTAACTAACTTTAGCGGTAAAGAAATATTACCCGGAGTTTATGCAATAAGCGCAACTTATGAAAGAACTTTTAATGACACTAGAGATTATTCCACTTTTCCAAAGACAGATTATTATATGGCTCCATACGATTATTACGAAGGTGGTTCTATTCCTCTTGTTGAGGGATATGCTTATTGTGAAGTTGTAACGCAAGGAACGTACAATTTCTCTTTAACCGTAGGTGCTGGAGTTACTTTAGTGATATGGGATAACGATGGATCTTTTGTAAATGCCGTCAAAAAAATCATTAGTTTCTTTACTGAACTTCAACCTTACATTATGGGTCCTTCATCTTCAAGTACCACATCTCCTCATACATCTAGCATTGGTGGTATTCCAGAAAGCCTTATTCAAAAAGGGGTTGAACTTATTACTTGGTTCTTGATTCATATTAACGACATTTTTAC
>JAUWZR010000168.1 GCA_030615235.1 Promethearchaeota archaeon | reverse complement strand
GTTTCCTCCGGCGAACTTAAAAGATCCGCTTCTACTTTTTTCCAATACCGACCCAATTTTTTAACCACGACCAATTTTTTTTAAACAATTTTTGTGCTAGAAGTATAATACGAACAAGCTCACTTTAAACATTATAATATTCAGATATTATCTGTATGTTCTTCTTTTATTTCTTGGAACAGTATGAATAACAATTTGTATATTCATAAGAAAAAAGTATAAATCAAGGAAATTATCAATTCTTTTTCTTATAATTATAAGGCGAATTTAAGATAAAGGAGGGTATTTCTTCCTAATCAGTTTTTTATGATATCTTGCTGTTGGAGAAAGGATATTATGTAAAGTGCTATTAGAAGAATAACAATCAAGAGTACACCTATTACGAACATATCAAAAAGACTAAAGTTAACAATCATTGCAATCAAGACAGAGACAAACCAACCAATCTCTGCAATCACTAAAATCTTAATTTCCTTCCATTCTTTAGCAAATAATGCAAAGAAAGCACCTAGTGTGAGACCTAAAACAGCTGAACCGACCATCATGGAGTACGCACCACTTTGTGGGGAATATGATAAACCAAATAACGGCCCAGAAAATCCTGGAATCCAATACATGAGGGTAAATACAATTCCGGAGAGAAACTTGATTAAAATAGTTATTTTCGTGAACTTTAATATTTCTTCGGGCATAATTAATCTAATTTCTTTAATTATTTCTAATTTGAATAATTTTCCCTTACTCAAAAATCCTTATTATAATATTTATTCACAGAAACGGGTTAGATAAGATTGATTTTAATTTATAAAGGGAATTAAATGGGTGGTTACAAAAATCAGTGATGGATTATGAACTTTTTATATTATAATGTAATAATAAATTTAAGGAAGGATCAAAATATAAAATCTAAAATAAATAAACCTGAAAAAAAATAGTTAAAAAAATTAAATTTTTTTTATAAAGGCTCTAATTCTAGTGCCTGTTCTATATAAGATGGTTTTATTGTATTAAAAGCATTTCTTAAACTTTTTTCCGCATCATAAATCATACTATCAATTATCTCCTTTACAGTTTCCACGCGATCAATTAATCCGATACTTTGTCCTAAATAAACAGTACCTTCCTGAACATTTCCTTTATAGGTCATTTCTAATTCAGCTAATTCCCTTTCAACCTTTGCCATTGAAGTTTCACCCGCTTGCTTTTCTACTTTATTTTCAACTAATCCATGTGTTTCTGCTGTTCTATTCTTCCACACTCTAGCAGGACCAAAAATCCCAGTTTTTAGTTCCGTATCAGATGTACTAGAATTAACTACGATTTGTTTGTAATTATCATGGAATTCACATTCTTTTGATGAGATAAATCTTGAACCCATCGCAATAGCACCAGCGCCCATAGATAAGGCAGAAGCTAATCCCTCACCAGTAGCATAGCCTCCAGAAGCAATTACGGGAACTTCTGGTAATTTTTTTCTTATTTCTTGCAATAAAACTAATGTGCTTATGTTATCGTAAGATTGGTGACCTCCACCTTCGATTCCAGTGGCTACAATCCCATCAACTCCACTATCTACTAATTTTTTTGCTAGATAGATTGAGGGTGCAACATGGAAATGCTTAATTTTTGAACCAGTTTCTTTTAATTTTTCAAAATGTTTGTTATAAATCAATTTAGGTGAGCCAGCACTAGTAATCAAATAAATGCATTGTTCTCTTATTCTTTGATTTTCCATAATGAACCTAGGTAATTGCCTACAAAGTTTTATTGCATCAGGTTGTAATCTAGCTGTTCTAATATTAAAACCAAAAGGCTTATCGGTGTGCTCTACTACATATTCCATGCTTTTCTTCATTTCATTTAAAGTTACTGTCCCATGGAGAGTAACATGACTTAATACACCTAAACCTCCTGCTTCTGACACTGCTACGGTTAATTTCGTTGTATAAAATGGACCCATTGGGGCACTTAAAATCGGGTGCTTAATTCCAAGCATCTTGGTAATATTTGTTTCAATAACCATTTAAAATCACATTTTTTTTGGTTAGATTTTAAAGCAAATTTATTCAAATAGTTTTTTATATAAATAATTAATTTATCAAAATTGAAATGTAGTATATAAATGTTTTCCTACACTTGCAATGGTTAAAATTTCTTACCTTTTACCGAATCCTCATTCACTGAATGAGTGTTCATTTATTTTGTGTTGATCTTTGTTATTCAACGAAAAATATTATTCAACGAAAAAATAATGTTTCAGATTTTAACGAGGGGCTATTAATTAAGTAATAATTATTCGAAATTAGACACTTTTCCTTCTATTATTTTTGAAACAGAAATCTCAATATAATAAATATTTAAAGAATTAGGAACTTAATTCTCATAAAAAACAAAATAAAATCCGAACTAAAATGAGTGAACATAAAGTTATTGTTGTAAATAAAGGAATGGTAAGAGCAGATTACAATTTCTGGGTTGGTCGCTACTTAGATAAGTTTTTTGACAATTTAGAGAATAAAAAAATAGTTGGTAATAAATGTTCAAAATGCGGTGATGTCTTTGTTCCTCCGAGAAAGATATGTGGAAAATGTAATGTGGTAATTCCGTTAGAAGAAAATTGGGTTGACTTGCCTGATACTGGAATCTTAAAGAATTATACGATAACACCTTATAGGGTTAACGATCGAACGCATAGGAAGGCTAAAGATTTATTGCTTGGGATGATACAAATTGATGGAAGCAACACTGCTATAGTTTATAGATTACTTGATTTAAAACCTGATGAAATCAAGACTGGTATGAAAGTAAAAATTGAGTGGGCAGAAAAACCAAAAGGAGACCCTTCAGATATTAAGGGTTTCGTAAAAATGTGAGGTGTGATGGATTAAATGGAAAAGGTTGGAATTGTAGGGTATTATCAAGTAAAGTTACATTCAGATGCGAATTATGGACGTTATGAGATGATATTTAAAGCTGTAAGAGGTGCTGTTGACATGGCAGGTTTAAAGAAAAAGGATATATCTACTGTTATTTCGTGCACAAACGACTATTACGACGGGCGTACTATTTCAAATTGTTTTACTGTTGAAGTTGGTGGAGGATATATGGCAGACGAGAGTAAAGTAGAGATGGATGGAGCGCATGCTGTTTTATATGGATTGATGAGAATTTTATCTGGGAACCACAAATTAGCAGTAGTATGGGGAGGAAGTATGCCTTCGTGTTTTCCTTATCATTCTACTCGGTTATTCGAAACTGATCCCACTTGGGAAAGGCCATTAGCATATGTGAACGATATCACTTCGGCAGGCTTTCAGATGAGATCATACATGGAAAAATATGGAGTTAGTGCTGAAGAAATAGCTAGTGTAGCAGTAAAAAATCGAAAGAATGCTGCCAAAAATCCCTTAGCTTTAGCAGAAGTTCAAAACTCAAATATTGATGTTAAAGAAGTGTTGGCTTCTGATATTTATGCAGATCCAGTTACCGAATTAATGGTTGCTCAACCATGTGATGGTGTGGCTGCTATATTATTAGCACCTGAACGACAGGCTTTAAAAATAACCGATAAGCCTGTTTGGATTACTGGCATTGGATATTCTCAAGAAGCATATTATCTTGGAGACCGTAACTTATATGAAAGTAAATCAATGGAATTGGCTGGGAAAACTGCATTTGAAAGCGCTGGAATTAAAGATCCAAAGAGCGAAATTGATGTAGCAGAACTATTTGAGGCTTATGCTCACGAAGAATTAATTTTATCAGAAGCATTAGGATTGGCAGAAAAGGGGAAAGGAGCAAGTATAAATTCTGAAATTAACGGGGATATCTCAATAAATCCTTCTGGTGGGGCTACTAGCGGAAATCCCCCTTGTGCAACTGGTTTGATTAGAGTAATTGAAGCTGCCAGACAATTAAGAGGAGAGGCTAATGGGTATCAAGTAAATAACGCTAAAAAAGCTATTGCTTCAGGTCAAGTTGGTATGTGTGCTCAAAATAATATTTTATTTGTATTGGAGGGAGGTAATTAAAAATGGGGAGACAAGTAGCTATAGCATCAGCTGGTTTTAGTGAACACGCTTCAAAAAGGTCTGATGTTAATATGGCAGAATTGGTAAGCGAAGCAATTGAAGATTGTTTAAAGAATGCACCTGGTGTAGAATTTGATGATATTGATGCTTTTGTAAACGGTAATATGCCTGCATTTGAGGGTTCAAATATGCCAGAATTATGGATGACCGATTGGATGGGGGCAAGGAATAAACCCTTGTTAAGAGTAACGACTGGTGGAACAACGGGAGGGACTGTAGCAATAGCAGGATATTACACGGTAGCAGCAGGTCTGCCGAAAGTTGATACAGTTTTAGCAATAGCGTTTGAACAACAATCTCAGGGAAATACAAGTGTTGGTCTTGCAAGCGTTGCGTATGGTGAAATATCAATATTAAACACAATGGGTATCCCCTATGACCAATTATCGCGCCTTTTATCTGCAGGAGCAGCAATAGGTGTAGCAGCATATCAAGCTACAAATTATATGCGCAAAACTAAAACTACAGAAGAAGATTTAGCAAGAGTAGTCGTACAAAATAGACAAAACGCTGCAAAAACGTGGTGGACGCATTTAAAAATGCCTAACCTTACAGTTGAAGAAGTACTCGACACTCCTTACATATCTTTCCCATTAAGGTATGGTATGGTTTGTCCTGCTTCAGACGGAGCATGTGCCATGCTTTTTACAACTGAAGAAAAAGCGAAAGATATGTGCGAAATTCCTGTTTATGTTAATGGAGTAGCTAGCGTCGCTAATGAAACTGCAGTTCTTGGATACGATGGAAGTGGTACGGGGCAGATTGATCCATCAGATCAAATAGGTGCTATGAAATCATCTGAATTAGCTTACTATCAGGCAGGTATCTCTTTCCCAAGAAAAGAAATTGATTACGCTGAAGTGTATTCTCCATTCCCTAATCAAGAACTTATGTGGGTTGAAAAACTAGGTTTGTTTGAAGAAACCACCGCTCCTAAAATGTATGAAACTGGAGTTACTGCGTTAAAGGGGGAGCTTCCAATAAATTGCTCTGGAGGAGTTAATGCAACAAATGCAATTGGAGCATCAGCGATGGAAAGACCCGCAGAAGCAGCTCTCCAAATAATGGGCAAAGCGGATAATCAAGTTCCAAAGACGGTGCATACTTCAATAGGGCACGGATGGGGTGGTTCGCTAAACTTATGTACTTTGATGGTAATGTCGGATGAGCCGAGAAGAAAATGGAGGAGGTGAATTGAATGTCAAAATTAACGCAAAGAAAATCTCTCGATTACATTAAAAAAGACTATGTGAGGACACGAACAATGCCAGCTAATTGGTATTTGGCGAGTTATAAATTTAAATTCAACATCTCTCATGCCAGTCATTTCTTAAAAAAATTGAAAGACAAAAAACTAATAGGAAACCAATGTTCAGGATGCAATAGAGTATTTTTTCCACCTCGATTAGTTTGTGGAAAATGTCTAGTAGAACCAGATCAATGGGTTGATTTACGAGAAACTGGAAGAGTTGCAACTTTTGCTATCGTCTACCTTAAAGACTCTGAAACTGGAGAAATTCAGGAAAAGCCAACGGTATTAGTGCAACAAGATGGAGCTGATACAGCCATTATTGCCCAATTAAATCCAGAAATAGATTTTAAAGACACTTATGTAGGAATGCCAGTAAAGGTTCATTGGGCTGAAAATAGAAC
>JAUWZR010000262.1 GCA_030615235.1 Promethearchaeota archaeon | reverse complement strand
CCTACTCCGAGCACTGCGACACGCGAAGTTCTGATTAATTCTTGTTCTTCGAAAGTAATAGGTCCGATGTTCCTAATTACATGTTCCCAATACGGTTGAGACCAAGTGTCCATTTTTTGATTGACAAACATTAGTAATCATCTATTTTTTTTGTTTTTTTATTGAAATTTGATTATAATTGCGTTCAATCCAAGAAAATATTTAAAAGAAAAAAATACGAAAATAATTCTTAAAATTAAAGATGAAATAAAGATAATTTCAAATAAAAAAAGAATATTAAAACTCCAAGTTATAACTTAATATCTCTTTTTGCTTCTATTATATTGTATCCCAAAACCCAACCCAATAATTATTAAACCTATTATCGATGGAGCAGCTGCTAATTGCCATAATGCTTGCATTACATACGTCCAATACGTAGGTGGGAGCGATCCATATGATCCTATCATTATAAAAAGTTGTTGGTAGAAAGCTACAACATTCATTATAAGAAAGCCAATTAGAGAGCTTCCAATTATAATTAAAACGTCGCTGATTTTCATTCCTCCTACTATTTTACTTCTTGGTTCAGTAGGTGTTATTACGATTTCTCTTATCGGTTCTGTGCGTTGGGCTTCTTTATATTCTAAAGGTTTTACTTGTTTTACCATATCTTATTATCATCTCCTCAATTATTGTCCTGCTCTATACGGGCAAGGATTACAAAACAAAAGACCTGGTGTTTTTTTAGGTGTAACACAACCTAATAGATATACCATAGACGATCCCGTTGGTACACGCCGTAAAATTCTAAGAGTAAATATATTAAATCAAAACTATTCTTTACTTGATTTATACCACTCATTATTTTTCTCATCTTAATTTCTTGAACTTACTAATAACTTTTATTAGAACTTTTATTATTATTTCTCCGATTAAAATTATTTTTTTTTTCTTTTTTATCAATTATAATTATTGTTAGTGATCAAAATTCTATTGTAGAAAATGGAATATAAATGTTATACTGAAATTAACCAGTATCATCTTATTTTTACCGGTAGATTTCTTTGAAAGTTAAAAAATTATTAAGAGATCACTTTTGATTTAACAAATAATTAGGTTGTTTTCTTAGTCGACAAAATGGTGCTTTGCCAGTGTTAGCTTGGTAAAGTGATTTCTTTTTCGTGTTTGTCAATATTGGTGCTAAAACCGTTAAATAGGGCTACATTACTCTCCCAATTTAGAGGGAGCTTATTGCAGTATTTATCGTAAAAAGAATGGGCTAACGAATCAAACTGTCCGTTTGCAGCTTTATTTTTGAGACTTGCAGGTGATATACCTATAAAGAAGAAGGGTTCAATTTTAGTGAAATGGAGTCGATATTCATTCATCAAAACTTTTTGCATATCTCTTTCGAAACAAATGTTATACAAAGAATTAATAGCGTGGAAATATGCTCCAATAAGCTGATCATCGCATTTTATGAGAGAAAAGTGGCTAAAAATTACTTTTCCTCCCTGAGCAAGGACAAAAAAATCGAGTAAAGATTCGGTCATGACTAATTTTTTTGGATTTTTTGTATATTTTAAATGATGTAATATCGATAGAATGCGTGAATATCTCGCTAATATACAATAAATAATTGAAGTTGTTTTCGTGATGTATTAGCAACTAGATAAAACCTTATGCATTAACTCATAACAACTCGCGTAGAACATTTATTAAACTGAAAAACTTACTAACTAATATTAAAAAATTTCTGTGTAATTCGAGTTTAATTATGGATAAAAAAATTGAAAATATTGTATTAACTCTTATTTAATTAATCTTCACATGCTTAGACTTTAAGATTCTAAGGGAGTCTCTAAGAGTTAAATCGGGAACTTCAATTGAGTTTAATGTTTTTGTATCACATGGTTTGTTTTTATCAACTTTTATACTTATTTTGAATTCTTGTTCCCAGTTAGAATTTGTTGATGCTTTTTCCATAAATAAGAATATGGGCTCTTTTAAGAAAAAAGATAGGACTACCAAAAATTAACGATTTTTAAAGAATCCAAAAAATGTTTCGCCTTATGTTAGTTAACAATAAGAGGTATCTCATATCTGAATTATAGGAGAAAATTATTATTACACTCTTTTATTATCTAATGTAAAAATTGTATTCTTAATTTAAAAACACGGAGTTAGATTAGAATGGATAAAAGTGATGCTAAAAAGCTCTTAGGTGAGGAGTTTAGTTTTATTTTTGATAATCTTGATCCCATTATTCAAGAATTAAAATTAGAGAAAAACTCGAAAATATTAGATGTCGGAACTGGGGAAGGTATGATGGCAATTGCTCTCGCATTAAATAATTATCATGTGCTAACTGGAGAATTGGAGAGCGACGAGTCTGAATACGCCAAAAAAAATTGGTTGAAATCAGCTCAAAAAGCTGAAGTCGACCACTTAATTACCTATACTCCTTTTGATGCTGAGAAAATGCCATTTGAAGATGGATCGTTTGATATCGTTTTTATTGCTGGAGCTCTTCATCACATTGAAGACAGTCAAGCAACTTACGATGAAAGCGTACGAGTGATAAAAACCAACGGTAAAATTTGTATTTTCGAACCAAATTTTCGTGCGATTGGGATTTTAAGGGAAAAGAAATTCGCAGATCATCCAGATGCTGTTAATCTAAGAGATTTTAACCGCGTTCATAAGTTATCTCTAGAGATTAAGAAAACTTTATTTTACGATGCCTATATATTTCAAAAAATAGAGTAAAACCAAGATAAGAATTTATCTTCAGCTATTCTTTCTTAATTAGGTATCGATAAATAACGCTCATATAACGATAGTCTTTTTTAGACACGATTTTCAGAAAATTTAATATATTAAATAATAAGTTTAAACCATACTTATTGCCGTAAATACCAATAATTAGGTAAAGCATCTTTTGATTTGGACTCAATTTTTTTATTTTTTTTACTTCCGTTTCAATAGCGCTATAATTTTTTAAAAATTGTGTAATTTCACTTAAGCATGAATTTCTTACATTATCATCATAAAAACCAGCTAGGTTAAAT
>JAUWZR010000339.1 GCA_030615235.1 Promethearchaeota archaeon | reverse complement strand
TTTTTTTGCCTCGCTGTTTTCTCATTGTTTCTTTCACCCAATGGGTGAAAGGTTTTTTTGCACAATCCATTTTATCATATGGGTACAGCGAGGTCTTTTCATTTTTTTGATGGTGGATTAGGGTTTTCCCGATCATTTTGTCTATGAAAGGATAGGATAAATGTATGAGAATCTCCCTGAACTAAAGGGATAATTGGCTATTTTTTATTCTAAATCTAATAAAAAGTAGGCTTTTAAGTCAATTTTTCTTAACTTAGACTATTGACATCTTAAATAAGTCAAACAAAAAGATGTTAGGGGGGCATCACCATCAAGTTGCCAAATTGATGTCAAGTCATGAGGCACAAACTTCCCTGAGCAATTTCTTATATAAGTTGTATATATTTGTTGTATAATCTTGAGAGGTCTAAAGCCAGATGAACCTGAGAATTGATGAGGAAAGATTGAAAAAGCTCTGCCAAAAGAATGGTATTCTGCTAATAATCTTACATGGTTCTTATGCAAAAGGGAATGTAAGGGAAAAAAGTGACATCGACATTGGCATTCTAAGCCGAAAGAAGTTTGATTCAAGTAAACAACTCAATATCTTAAGTGAACTCGGCGAAGTCTTTTACAGGGGATCCAAATTCCTATTTTAACCTATCTTTAGTCTAACTTATAGGTTCACCACTCCATTTATCTCTATAAGACCAAAATGGACATTTAGGGCACTTCTCTCCTTTAGGATAATCTATGCCCTCTTCATGGGGACAACCCATGATTCCATCAGCTATTACTACACTTTTTGGATTGTGTTTTTTTATAAAGTCTAGAATCTCATGCTGTATTTTGAAATCATGGCGCACATCCTCAGCTTCTGAATACCATTTTTTCAATACATCAGGGTCAGCATCTACTCTAGAGACAATTCCCACTACAACCTTGCTGGCTCTTTTATTACCCGGACCATAGCAGGCAATGGTAGCAATAGGATAACCTTTAAATCCCTTACTCGCCTTTTTCTTGATTTTCTCTTTTGCAGGATTTTTCGGTTTCATAGTATCAACCTTTCCGATAAAAAATAAATATATGCTATTGTATCATTTTATTTTTAAAAAGATTAAGCAAGATTTTCATTGAAAAAAATAAGGGGTTTATTCGTCAATTATATGTATAAATAATTTGACTTATTACACATTGCTATTATACAATATTGATAATTATCGTATAATAGAGGTGAGAAATGGACATAAGAGGCATCATTAAAGACATTTTAAAAGAAAACGAGAATATTACTATTAGAGATCTTAAAAGGAGGGATTTTGATATAGAATCTGTCATTAAAAAGAAATTAAATAAAATCATAACTTTGACCGGTTTTAGGAGAGTTGGTAAAACCTATCTTTTATTTCTCATATTAGAAAATATTAAAAAAGAATTTTTTATTTATTTCAATTTTGAAGATGAAAGAATCCCCGAATCAACAGAGGTTTTTGCTGAATTGATGTATGCAGTGGAAGAGCTTTACGGTAAACGGGCCTCTTATCTTTTTTTTGATGAGATTCATATCATCCCG
>JAUWZR010000172.1 GCA_030615235.1 Promethearchaeota archaeon | reverse complement strand
ATTTTCGGTGCTAATTTGCTCTTTATTTATACAAATTGGAATCGCTTTCTTTAACTTTTTGGTCTTGGGTAAGTTGTTTCGCCAAAGTCTCGTACTTGTCAATAGTGTCTTTTTGTAGCGTTGATCCTACCTTTGAAAGCGCGTAATCAAAGTGCTTACGTTCTACAAAATCAAAATCATCCAGCTTTTCTCTTATTGCTTGCATGCCTGCTTCTCTACATAGGTTTTCCAAATCTGCTCCACTATACCCATCTGTCATTAAAGCTATGTTTTTCAAAGAAATACCTTCTTTAAGTGGCATATTTTTGGTGTGAACTTGTAGTATCTTGATTCTCCCTTCGTAATCAGGTGCTAGTACATATAATATTTTATCAATTCTTCCAGGTCGAAGTAGCGCAGGGTCAACCAGATCAGGGCGATTTGTACTAGCTACAATAACGATCCCGCTATTACTCTCGATCCCATCCATTTCAGTTAATAATTGGGTTATTACCGTGTCATAAACAGCTGATCCTTTCCATCCTCCTCGATTAGCGGTAAGAGCTTCAATTTCATCGAAATATATAATAGAAGGGGCTAGTTCTCTGGCTTTTGCGAATATGCTCCTTATATTTTTTTCAGATTCACCAACCCATTTTGACATTAGTTCTGGACCTTTAACGGTTATAAAATTCGACTGTGTTTCGCTTGCTATCGCTTCTGCTAAGAGCGTTTTTCCACAACCTGGAGGGCCAAAAAGTAGAATTCCCCCAATAGGACGAATTCCCGCTTTCTTGAACAGTTTTGGATGCATTAATGGCCATTCAATGGCTTCCTTTAATTCTTGTTTTATTTCATCCAATCCACCAATGTCATTCCATGAAACTTCGGGAATTTCTCTAAAATACTCTCTTAAGGCAGAGGGTTTTATTTCTTTAGATGCTTTTAGAAAATTTTTATCTCTAACAAATAAATTCTGAATGATCTCAATTGGTATCGATTCGTCAATATTAATTTCAGGTAAAATATCTCTTATAGCATCCATAGCGGCTTCTCGAACGAAAGCCATGATATCTGCTCCAACAAAACCGTGAGTGATATTAGAATAGTATTCTATATCTACATCATTTGCAACTGGCATTCCTCGAGTGTGAATTTTAAAAATTTCATTCCTTGCGCTCTTATTTGGAACTCTAAATCGTATTTCGGTATCAAACCTTCCTGGTCTTCTTAGGGCTTGATCAATTGCGTCTATTCTGTTTGTGGCTCCAATCACGATCACTCCCTCTCTGCCTTTCATTCCGTCAAGAAGCGTAAGTAATTGAGATACAACTCGCCTTTCAACTTCACCTGTGACTTCACTTCTTTTAGGGGCTATTGAGTCAAGTTCATCAATAAAAATTATTGTAGGTGCGTGCTTTTCCGCCTCGTTAAAAATATTTTTCAAATTTCTCTCGCTATCACCGTAGAATTTACTCATTATCTCAGGACCATTAATAGTAATGAAATGGGCGTTTGCTTCTTGGGAAACCGCTTTTGCCATCAATGTCTTTCCTGTACCGGGAGGTCCGTAAAACAGAACTCCTTTTGGGGGTTCAATATTCAATCTACGGAATAATTCGGGATGTCTAATGGGTAATTCAATAACTTCTCTAATCCTTTGAATTTCATCAGTTAAACCTCCAACATCATCGTAAGTAATAATTTCTCCAGAAATATTTAGAAGAGCGACTTTTTTATTGATTTTTATCCTTGTATCCCGAGTAAATCTAACTACCTTGTCGATTGGTTTAGTATTAAGTACTACCAATCTTAAAGGTCCTAAAGTTGCTCTCCTTGGAGTTCCTCCCATATTGAGCATTCTCATAAAGCCATTCATGGGATTGCTTCCTTCATCCGATTTAATAAAAGCCCCGGGAATATCTATCAAATCTCCAGCCATCACGGGTTTATCAATTAGTTTCCCTTTTATGGCATCTGCTTGCTTTTTAATGTCATAAATACTCTTAGTTGGTGCGAGTTCAATTTCTTTCGCGGGTTCCACGTTAATATATCGAATAGAAACGAATTCACCAATAGTAGACCCAAGATTTAATCTTTGTATTCCGTCTATTCTTATAATCTGCTTTCCTTTGTCTGCAAAGCTCGCCACAACAATGCCCGCAGTTCTCTTCCTCCCGACGATTTCTACAATATCACCAGTAGATAACCCTAAGCTTTCCATAATTGCTTGGTCTACATAACATAAACTTCTTCCGCTACGACTAGATTCTAACCTTTCAATTCTTAATTTTGCTGATTTAGATGTTCCTTCGTTATTCATTTTATTAGAAATCTTCTTTTTTATTTTACTATTTTAAAAGAAATAATGATACTTTATTTTCTTTTGTATTATTTAATATGCGAGTTATGTTAGTTCGACAAACCATCATTTAAAGTTATAATTTCTTATTTGGCGAATATATGCAATTCATAGGTTATTACACTTACATTTATGACTTTATCTAATAAAATTAAACCAAATTTTAGATTTGTTTCAATTTATCAAAACCAGGGCAATACGCTACAGTGTCAAATTAGGTTAATATTTAGATTTTTTGCCAAATATCTTTTAAAATCCTCTAGTATTACTTTAGTATCAGTTAAATTCTTCGCTTTTTTTTTAATATAAGATTTCCTATATTTTAATATTTCGTCTTTGTGAGAGCGATTTTGAGGGACATCTAAAAGCCTTCCTACATATTTTCGGGTAGTA
This sequence comes from Promethearchaeota archaeon, assembly GCA_030615235.1. Classification (GTDB taxonomy): domain Archaea; phylum Asgardarchaeota; class Lokiarchaeia; order Sigyniarchaeales; family SOKP01; genus SOKP01. The sequence goes on along the minus strand of JAUWZR010000172.1, from coordinate 2,957 downwards.
AGTTCTAAAATCTCTCGATTTGAGGAATGAAGTGATTTTTTAACAGTTGGCTTATCCTTTATTTTTTTTAGATCTTCTGCTATTTCTTTTATTAGATCCTCTATAAATATGACAGGATCACTAAATTGAGTTGAGTTATATGTTTTGAAAGGGTAATTCCATCTATATTTTTTAAAATTATCAAATTTATCGTAAATTTTTTGTATTACAATATCGGGGATAGGTTTACCCCTATTCTCATTGCGTTTCAAACATAGTTCAAGCGATGTTGATATATGGATTATGTAAAAATTTATGCTTAAATCATCAGCAATAGATTTCAAGTCATGTCGCATACTAGTATAGTAGTTTAAATCGTCACTAATAACTATTAAGCCTCTAGTAAGGTATTTTCTCACCTTTTCAAGTGATTTTTCTCTTACGCGAGGTTCATTTCGAAAATCAAAAATTTTTGGTGATGTATTATCTCTCAGTAAGTCTGGATCGATAATTTTAACCTCAACTTGAAAGTGGAGATTCAATTTATTTTTTAAATTATTAGCGAAAGTAGTTTTTCCTGATGCGGGTAATCCCACTAATATAACGAGAAAATTTCCTTTAATACTCAATTAGCTCCTCTTCATTGAAAGTTCTTATAAGCTGAATTTTCTCTTTCCTTGAAAAAGTTTTAATTTCTAATTCTCGCTTCATAGCAGTTCCTCTCTCTAGAAAAGTTTCAAAATACTTAAGTCTTATACTCTTCTTGCCACGACAAAATTTAGCACCAGTCCCCTTTTTATGTTCTTCTAATCTTCTCTGTAGATTATTAGTATACCCCGTGTAGAATCTCTTTTTATTATTCTTCGCAATCGTTTCTAAAATATACACGAAATAAATTCCTCCCATCAATAGAGACACCTATACTATTTATAAGATAATTTTTCAACTATTTATTTTTTTTGGCAAAACTATCGCATTTTTTCCATATTAAAAGAAAATCTAAAGATCCTCATTACATATTTTGTTATTACCAAATTAATCTACTAAAAATTAAATTTATTAATAAGAACTTTTATAATTTTTAAAGGAAGTGTTAGATTTTTCTGGTGAGTTACTTTTCCTCTAGGTATTTGTATGATTAAGTGGGATGAAGTTCTTGGTGGAAACATATACATGAAGTTTCCGGAACATTTAGAGGTTCTGGATAATGTAGTACAACAAATCCAAATTTCACATAATTTTATTGAATCATACATTACTATTGAAGAAAAAAATTGGAACTCAATTTCCTATTATAACGAAAATAGGGAAATAATTATCGTATTAGTATTAGATAAGTACGATGATGGTTCAGATTATACTGTTATATTAGATGAATTTAAAAAAGAACTCGAGTTAGAACTAAACGAAACTGACCTTAAAAAACACTTGGAAAGAATCTATAACTTATCTTTAACCGTATTTCGAACACGTGATGAAGTTATCGGGAAACTAAGCAATCAAGTCGCTCAGCTAAAAACAATGGAGTATGACTTGAAAAAACGGTTTGAGATGGTAGTTAAAGCAGACCATCTTAAAGTAAAAAGTAAAATCCAATTCTTGTTAGCTGTAAATAACGAGATGAAGTATAACGAACTATATAAATCCATTGACACTAGCAAAAATTGGCTCGATAAAGTCTTAGAAACTCTTACAAAGAACAAAATTATTGGATATAGTGACAGAAATGATACATATTATCTTATTATTTGAAAATCTTAAATGGTTGTTCTATAAAGAATTACATTATTAAAATGGTTATTATTTTTAATATTATTAATTTATAATATTAATTTTTAATAGTAATTGAATTGATAATGAACCTTTCAGAAGAAGAGCAGCAAGAAGTTCTAAAAGTAATGAAATCTCAGATGCTAACACTATTACATGGTGAGTTTGTTAGTAAATTCGAAGAGGAATTCGCTCGGTATATCGGTGTAAAGCATGCTATAGCAGTCAATACTGGTACAGCAGCACTTCACATAGCTATTGCAGCGTTAAATATTGGTCCTGGAGACGAGGTTATTGTCCCGCCTTTTACATTTATCGCAAGTGCAAGTTCAATACTACACAATAATGCAATACCTATTTTTGCAGATATTGACGATAAATCTTATACCTTAGATCCCAACTCTGTAAGGAATAAAATTACTGAGAAAACGAAAGCAATTATCCCCGTTCATTTAGCAGGAATTTGTGCTGATATGAGCGAACTTATGGATATAGCAAGCGATAGTGGAATATATATCATAGAAGATGCTGCACAATCTATTGGAACGCGATGTTATAATAAAAATGTTGGTTCTATAGGGCATCTCGGTTGTTTTAGCTTTTATCCTTCTAAAAATATGACTACGGGAGAAGGTGGAATGATTACTACCAACGATGACGAATTAGATGAACAATGTCGATTACTTAGACATCATGGTGAACCAGAATGGTATGTTTATAATAGATTAGGATACAACTATAGAATGACTGAAATTCAAGCCGCTATTGGGAGAGTCCAACTAAGAAAGATAGAAAATTTTATCAAAATTAGGAACAAAAACGCAAAATATCTATCAGAAGCAACTTCCAATTTGAAAGGTATTAATCCTCCTTTTGTTCCTGAATATTGTGAACCCGCGTTTAATTATTGGATTGGAAGAATAGATCCTGATGTATTAGGAATTACGAAAACTCAATTCCTAGATAGATTTCCAAGGAGTAAGGTTCTATATCCAAAACCTCTTTATAAAACAAAATTATTCCAAGAAAAAATTGCATACTCAAAAGGATGTCCTTGGTCATGCCCTTTCTACGATAAAGAAATAAATTATAAAGAAGTTTATTTACCTATAGTAGAGAAAGTAACTCAGGAAATATTTGCTTTAGATATCCATCCTAAAATATCTAAGGAATCCCTTGATGAAAACATAGAAATTATGAAAAAAATT
>JAUWZR010000233.1 GCA_030615235.1 Promethearchaeota archaeon | reverse complement strand
TTGATAGTCCCACTCCCGGATTAACTCATAGATATCCAGATCGAGTATTATTTTTAGTTACGGAAAACTGTTCTATGTATTGTAGACACTGTACTCGAAGGAGATTTGCAGGTCATCACGATAAAGCACCTCCAAAGGATCAAATAGAAAAATGTATAGAATATATCCAGGAAACACCTTCGATTAGGGATGTCTTATTATCAGGAGGAGATGCGATGCTTATCTCAGATAAATTATTAGAGGACATCCTGATAAAGCTAAAAGAAATTTCGCATGTGGAAATAATTCGGTTAGGTTCTAGAAGTCCGGTTGTTATGCCACAAAGAATTACTCCTGAATTATGCGAGATGCTTAAACAATATCATCCCGTATGGTTTAATACTCACTTTAACCATCCGAATGAAATCACTGAAGATTCTAAGAGAGCGTGTGAAATGTTAGCAAATGCAGGTATCCCTCTCGGAAACCAATCAGTCCTATTAAGAGGAGTAAATGATTGTATCCATGTTATGAAAAAGTTAGTCCATGAATTAGTGAAAATCCGAGTTCGCCCATATTATCTTTATCAATGCGATTTATCCGTAGGATTAGGGCATTTCAGGACAAGCGTTGCACAAGGAATTGAAATTATCGAGGGTCTAAGAGGACATACATCGGGTCTATGTGTTCCTACTTTTGTAGTTGATGCTCCTGGCGGTGGTGGCAAAATACCAGTAATGCCTGATTATACCATTTCTCAAGGAAATAGCAGAGTTGTCTTAAGGAATTTCGAAGGGGTTATAACGACATACGAAGAACCCAAAAATTATATTCCTAGTTGTCATTGCGAAGATTGCGAAAAACAAATAGGGGTTTCAGCACTATTAAGTGGTCAAAAAATGACTATTGAGCCCGATGATTTAGAAAGAAATATAAGGAAAAGGAAATAGGGCAAATAAATCTTAAAAATTAAGAACTCCATGCTTATTCATTTTCATGATTAAATAGTTCCCTTCATTCAAGATTATCCGGCGTTGGATGTTTTTCAATTTTCTTATATTTAACTATAAATTCCTGATTAATCTCTTGAATTGAGCTTAATTTATTAATTTTCAAATCTTTCTCTTGACTCGTAACAACTGAGATATTTAAATTTTCATTTGTATATTTTGTTGGTCCCTTTTTATTTATTCTCTCAGTAATAAACGAAATATGAGAATTAATCCTATTTTTTATATATATATTTCCGAAAGATATAACTTTAAGAAACCGTTTTTTAATAATCTCTTTGAAATTCTCATCAATTTCATATCCAATGCTATTTCTCTCTGAAACCATAGCGGCCAATGAACTCGTTCCAGTCCCAAGAAAAGGGTCAAGAATCGTGTCATTCCTTACTGAAAACATGTTTATTAATCTAAACGCTAGCTCGAACGGGTAAGCTGCACTTCTTTTGCGTATTTCTTTATTGTTTAGTCCTTGTGAAATTCCTTTAAAATCCCATACATCTGAAAACCAGATATTTCTTTCTTCCCAAAAATAAGCGCTTTCTCTTCTATTTTCCTTTAGAATTTTTGTTTTAAATTCTCTTTTTTCACCTTTGCGGAATATCAAGATATATTCATGTTCTAGTGTAACATATGCTCCAGGAGGTAACATTCCTGACCCCATAAATTTATTTGGCGCATTTGTTTGTTTCCTCCATAATATCTCAGGTAGATTTTGGAACCCAAGTTTTTGAAATGCATTGATGATTTTTGAATGAGAGGGAAAAAGTTGGAAGTTTTTAGTAATTGTACGTATAGCATCTCCTATATTGATACAGATTATTCCTCCAGATATTAAAATCCTATATAGTTCTTTCCATACTATATCAAGTTCATTATGCATTTTTTCAAATGCTAATATCCCATCTCCAACTTCTAATGCTGCTTTAATCTCTTCATTCTGTAGAGAAAAAACTTCATCCCACATTTCTATCATTGGATATGGAGGCGATGTAATAACTAAAGCAATGGAATTATCTTCAACTTCTTCCAGTTCTTGTGCTTTTTTATAATAAACCTTATGATACGTTGACATTTCGTAGCTTTTTTGGATTTTCTATTCTTGTTTTAATTATTAATTTATAAAATCTTCTATGTTAATTAATTTTCTTTGTAAGTTAAAATATTATACCCTCTTTTAATAATTTGAAACACAGATGTTGTCTGGCAATAACGACTTTCCAACTCTTTTATTAGGTGCCATAAAGAAGTATAAAGTAATCTCAATAATTGGTTTATCAAAAAATGTGAGTAAAACCACATCATTAAATCACATAATTAATTTATTAAGAGATAATCATACAATTGGAGTCACATCCATAGGTCGAGATGGAGAACCTTACGATGCGATTACAGAACTTCCAAAACCTAAGATTATAGTTGAAGAAGGAACAATCTTTGCTACAGCAGAAGATTCTTTAAAGAATAGCGATATAGAGGCCGAACTTATTAAAGGCACTGATTTCACTACGCCACTCGGGATTATCAATATTTATAAAGCAAAAAATGAAGGATATGTTGAATTAGCTGGCCCTTCAATGAATAAACAACTAAAAAACTTATGTAATGACATGTTAAAGATAGGGTGCGATGTGATTTTTATTGATGGTGCATTTGATAGGAGATCCTTCGCCACACCCCTTATTTCTGATGCTACAATATTATCCACGGGAGCGTCTGTATCAAGAAACATGGAGAAGGTTGTTGATCTAACTTCCCATATTTATGATTTATTTAGCTTAGAGATAGTTAAGGACGGTAAAATCAGGAAAATCAGTAAAGATATCTTACTCACTGTTCAAGTAGGAATTATAAATGATAATTATTCGATTAATAAATTAGAAGAACCTACGGCTTTAGGATCGTCTAAATTAATATTTAACCAAATAACAAAAGACTCCAAATATCTGGTAATAAAAGGAGCAATAACCGATAGCATTTTAAATGAGTACATAATTAATAAAAAAGTAAGGGATTTAACTTTAATCACCACAGATCCTACTAAATTATTTATTAGCAAGCAAATTTTCTATAAATTTATAAAAAAAGGGGGACACTTGAAGGTGCTTGATCGAATTAATTTAATTGCAATTACGGTTAATCATACTTCACCACTAGGGTATGAATTTGAAAATAACCAGTTCATGAGGTTATTACAAGAGAAAATTAATGTTCCTATATTCAATCTTGGTCCTTGTGACAACTTATAATTTAAACTTTAGATTATTAAAAATATCTTTAGAGATGAAACTCATATGAATAAATTAAATTTGGATTTTTCGTTAGTAGAAGGTGCGAGGAAAATAGCGAGTAATATTGCTAATGATACTCAAAAGTTCATTGATAAACACACCACTACTTCAATTGAAAGAACTATTTGTAGATTATTAGGGATCGATGGGATTGATGAGTTTGGAGTTCCATTACCTAACACAGTAGTAGATCATGTTCAAAAATCAGGACTAATCAATAATGGCATTGCATTATACCTTGGTAATACCATCTTGCACACTAATTTATCTCCTCAAAACATTGCAGAAAAAATCTCTCAGGAACAATTAAACATGACAGAATTTCCCTTGAACGACATATCTGAGATAAAAGAAGTATTATCCTCTATAATACAAAAAAACCTGGATATAATTGTCCGAAACAAGCAATATAGAGAAGAATTAATTAATAGATATGGGGAAAAAACGGAACCACTAATATATTTAATTGTTGCTACCGGAAATATTTTTGAGGATATGGTTCAAGCACAAGCAGCAGCAAGACAAGGTGCCGATGTTGTAGCAGTAATACGCTCTACTGGGCAAAGCCTACTAGATTATGTTCCTTACGGTTCCACAACGGAAGGTTTTGGAGGAACCTATGCAACGCAAGAAAATTTCCGTCTTATGAGGTCCGCCTTAGATAAGGTTAGCGAGGAAGAAGGTAGATATATTAGACTTACCAACTATTGTTCGGGA